>NZ_JBALMG010000222.1:0-13034 GCF_036963225.1 Bacillus sp. JJ783
GTTGTACCATCATGGAGTACTGTGGTGTGCAATGATAGAATAGAAAACGAGGTGTGAGCTTAGGCGAGATGACATTTTACTGGTTCACGAATATAAACACATGGAATGTATATTAAACTAACGAACTCATACAAACTCGTAAGTGTTAACATAGTCGTTGTCACGACATATAAATGGTGTCATACTGTTACTACAAAATTTACAAATTTATGCTATTTAAAAATATATGAACTTAAAGCGCTTGATTGTCAACTAAAGACAACAAGTGCTTTTTTAATAGATAAGCATGCTATAAATTTATAAAAATTATTTTTGTGAATTAAGGCTAACCCAAATTACTGGTATTATATAATTGGAAATACATTAGCAAAAGGTGCGGACTCCGTATCCCCATTCGTTAAAGGTGTAGAAATAATGCCAGATGGAAGTGTAATTAGATCTGGAACGAACTATAGCGGGAAATTCCAAGAAGCCCATGATGCCTCAAAGGCGAGTATTCAGAGTAGGGTCTCGAATTTGGAGAGTGGTGGGGTTAAGGGTACGGGTGAAGGGCCTGTAAAAGTAAACTATGGAGAACAATATGCTAGGGAAAAACGTAAAAAGATATTAAAGCCAGATGTTGAGTATACAAGTAAAGAAGGATATACATATACAACAGATAGTCAAGGGCGTGTTGCAAGTTGCGAGGGTAGCCTTCAATTAGGTGATGGTAAGCGGAATAACTACGCTCAGAGAGCGGTAGGTGGGAATGACCGTTTGGATGATGATGACGGCGGACATTTAATTGCAACTATATTTAAAGGCTCTGGTAATATGGATAATTTAGTTCCAATGAATAGTAACTTAAATAGAGGAGAATGGAAAAAACTAGAGAATGAATGGGCTAATGCTCTTAATGATGGTGATAAAGTTAGGGTGAAAATAACGCCGAATTATAGCGGGAATTCAAAACGTCCAGACAGTTTTGTTATTAGATATAAAATTGGTGATGAAGATAGATGGAGATTGAGGAATTTTGATAATGTACCAGGAGGGAAATTAGATGAATGATGAAAAATTAAGCAAGTTATACAATGAAATAGCAGAGGTTGTAATTGATACAATTCCAGAGAATTGGTTTAAGGTTTACCTGTATGGTGAGGTTGGGGAAGGTGCTCAAGAGTCATATTTTTATTACTACCCTGAAGAGAATAGTACTCCTATTTACAGTCATAGTATTTTTGAACACTTTAATGTCCCAGAAGAAGAATATTTTAAGAAGTGGCATCGTTTGTTAGATTGTATCAAGAGAATGAAGAAAGAGTTTATTGATAATGATCAAGAAGCTTGGACAAATTTCACTATGATTTTTGATAATACAGGAAAGTTTAATATTGACTTTAATTATGATGACCTTTCGGATGAAAATTCGCACGAGAGAATGATTATTTGGGAATATGAACATCTTGGTCTTATGCCTAAAAGTAATTCAGGGAAAAAATACTTAGAAAAACATCTTAAAAATCTTGAAGATACAAAAAATTGAGTGCAATACCATATATGATAAAAGCTTGTAGTAGTTTAACGTAAACGTGCATAAGCATATATGAGAAGTAGGTAGAAAAAGAAATGGCTATTTTGAAGAATAAACTCCATGATGGTTGTACCATTATGGAGTACTGTGTGCAATGATAGAATAGAAAACAAAGTACGAGCTTAGGCGAGATGACATTTTAATGGGTGATGAATATAAACACATGGAATGTATATTAAACTAACGAACTCGTACAAACTCGTAAGTTTTAACGCAGTAGTTTTCATGACATACAAAAGGTATCATTTTGTTAATATAAAACTTACAAATTTATGCTACTTAAAAACAGAAGAACTTAAAGCATTTGATTGTCGACTAAAGGCAACAAGTGCTTTTTTGTGTTTTAGCGTAGAAATAATGTGGTACAATCGCTTAAGGAAAATAATCTATTAAAAAATTTAAAAATACAAGGCTGGAAAACCGTAGATAAGATTAATGATGCGGATTACTTCATTAAAGGTCTAGTAGCAAAAGGTGTGGACTCCGTAACCCCATTCGTTAAAGGTGTAGAAATACTGCCAGATGGAAGTGTCGCTAGAACTGGAACGAACTATAGCGGGAAATTCCAAGAAGCCCATGATGCCTCAAAGGCGAGTATTCAGAGTAGGAGCTCGAATTTGGAGAGTGGTGGGGTTAAGGGTACGGGTAATAGTAGTAACGTAAACCCAAACAAAATTAAGCTAACTCAGGAAAGAGAAAAATACTATCGAAAGAAAATAGATGAAGCTAAAGCGCGAGGAGATTATAAAGCAGCAGATGATATTAGATATGATCGTCATTGTGAAGAAACGAAACAACCTTTAGAGCGTAAAGATTGGGATGCTAGGACTGAAAATTTAAGAAAGAGCCAAGAGCGTGGAAGAGAAGAAGAAATAAAAGGGAGAAAAGCTTTGGGAGAACATCTTGATCGCCAATTAGAGGACAATAACGCTGGTGAGGTTGTTACATATACATCTAGTGAAGGGCATCTTACGCGTCCAGATAGTATTGGGCGTAATGATAAGGGTGAAATTGATTTAGTTCATGATCACAAACACAAAATGGGTGAAAAAGAGCAAACTATTCATAACGACAGGCAAATGCGAGCTGAAAGAGAAATGCTCGAAGATAAAAATGGGAGTCATGTTGTGACAATATCAAGTGACAAACCTGATTTGAATGGGATTCCTCCTAAACCAAGACCAAGTGGACCTTTGGGTAAGGATAGTGATGTTTACTACACTGATCCAAATAGCGGTAAAGTGACTCATAAATGGGAGAACAATACACGTTTACCTGGTGGAGGTAGGTGGAAAAAGCTGTGAATAAAAATTATTATGTGACTATATTTTTTAATATTAAGGGGGATATACATGAAACCTGATTTTTTCACAATTATAATGTATCCTACAGTATCTTTTAACGAAGAAGAATTATTAGGTCGTCTTTTGGATGTGTTTGAGTCAAATGAAAAATTTGCTCCTACTCATTGGGGCAACTGTGAAACGGTACGGGTAGAATATAACCGTCAGGAAATTCTGGAAAAAGTAGTTTCAGAGCGTAGAGTATCAGAAGTTTACCTGTATCGTGATAAGTCTGTGAACTACACAGGACGTTTTCAAGTTAATTGGAGCCATCGTTCATTTTTAGAGTTTGAGTTTCATAAATCGATACCTAAAAAATTATGGGCTGCTTTTTTTGAGTTATCTGACCAAATCGCAGAAATTGCGAAACCAAGTTATGGAGTAACTCAAATTTTTTGGCCTTTATCATATCCGTGGAATACCGAACATGAACGCTTACAAATGTGGATGGAAATATCTTCCCAACCAATACCAGTTAGGTTTCTTCCTAACGGTCCCTTAGGGATAGGGGCTAGAACATACTTTAGTGGTCATATTTTAGAAATGTTTGATAAGGAATTATTACAAAGTAGTCCAGCTGTGGTATCTGAGCTAGATTGGGGTGGCCTTTGTATTGATATTTTAAATAATCCATTAGAGAGTGACAGTGATACATTACTTGATAATTGGCTACAAGTAATGAAGTATTTGGAACCAGCACAAGTAATGGCTATACCAAGTTTTGATGAAGATCAGATGGGTATAACTTATGCTCCAAATGTTGCTTGGAAGGACTATCTGAAAAGCTAAATGAAAGGAGATCGTAATAGTGAATGAAAATGGTAATGATAAAATAAGAGTCATGGAAATATTAAATAGATCTCAATACAATGATGAGGTTATAGATCAGTTAGATATGAGTGATTTAGACCTTACTTTTTCAGACCTGTCAGAGGTAATGGCAGAGCGTATCATGGCAAAACGAGTTCTGTTAAGAGCTTCTTCATTAATGAGAGCATCGTTTTTTGATTGTGATTTTGAGTTTGCTGATTTCAGAAGTTGTAATTTAGAGGAAATACACATTGCAGATTGTAGGTTTGGTGAAGCGGATTTCTCTAAAGCGAATATGAAATATGCAAAATTGAATATAAGTAGTTGTTTTGAAACATGTTTTGACGAAGTTGATTTTTCATATGGAGAATTAGTTGGAACATATTAAATCATGCTACTTTTCGCCATGCAAATTTGTCAGGAATCAATGCGGAACAGGCTGACTGTACGGGAACGAATTTCAGTAACGCGAATCTTACAGAAGGTAACTTTGAAAAAGCATATTTAGAAGATGCTAATTTATCAGAAGTCGATGCTAGAAATGTAGATTTTACAAACGCAGATTTAACAGGAGCAATCCTTTTAAATGGGAATTTCACGGATGCGAATTTTACCGGTGCTAAACTTGACAATGTAGACTGGAAGGGAGCAAAGGTAGAAGGAGCCAAGTTTGACGAAAATGTGAAGGAACAAATCTTAAAAATGATTTAAATATGATGGGAAGTATATACATTTAAGCACTCGAAAACCTATGATTGGTAGCGAGTGCTCTTTTTTAGAGATTGATAAATAAGTAGAAATCAATATAGATTATTTTTAAGAATTGTTTGATGGATGGACTAAGTCGTGAATATTATATAATTGAAATTAAACTAGCAAAAGATGTGAACCATCTCTCTTCATTAAAGAGCAAGAAGTATTACTTAATGAAAGTGAAAGTATAAAAGAAGCCCATGATGCCTCAAAGGCGAGTATTCAGAGTAGGATCTCGAATTTGGAGAGTGGTGGGGTTAAGGGTACGGGTGAAGTTAATAGGCTTATTCCCGGAAAGGTGACAGGAGGAAGTTCTACAAAACTGGGAAAAAATATACTACAAAACGAACTCCTTATGAAGCACAACATATTATTCCTAAGGAATTTAGGCGGCATCCTGTATTACAAAAAATAGGTATGGACATGGACGATGCCTCAAATGGATTTTTTCTTCGAGTTCCAGATGCTGATGTTAGTGTAACTTCTAGATATAAAGGATATCAGGCAGTTTATAGTAATTTTGTGAGGGGAAAATTGGATGAAATAGATATTAGGCAAGATATATCTATAATAGAAAAACAAGTTTTTGAATTGCAACAAAAGTTAAGACTACTTCAAGAAAAGGGATTACCACTATACATGAAGGGTAATTATCTTGAAAATGAACTTAAAAGGATTAAAGAAATTGGATTAGAACAATACAAAATAGAAAGAATGGACAAAGAAGTTGCGACTCCTGTATGGAAAAGAGGAGGAGGGGCAACAGTTGACCTTCGGGAAAGGTGGTATAATAAGTAATGAACTATGGTGTATTTAATAATTTAGTTGAAGAGGTAATTCAGTTCTCGAAAAATTTCCAGAGCGAACTTACTAATAATATTTCCAATGAGATTGTTATTATTAATGATATAAAAAAAGCAGAGCATTTAGCTTATGATGAGATTTTTGGCGAGGATGAGTATAGTTGGAAAGATATCAGAGAATTGGAAATGAGTGAAGTTTGGGGTATTTATTACGCAATGTCAGAAAATGAAAAGCCTAAAGGATTGGAAGAATTATTAGAAATTATTGCTGATAATGTGAGAAAAAGCTCATTTAAATATAGTATATTTTATAACGATGTTGTAGCTGACCTTACTAATTGTGCCATCAATAGAGCGATAAACGGAAAGAGTAGCTCCTTTTTTGAAGAATTGTTTGAGATATATCAACTCGGTGCTTTTCCTTGCGGTTGGAATGGTGATTATCCAGAAGGAAAAATTGTTGCGTTTAAATTGGATTAATGAAATTTGTCAAGACATATAGGGTACTATACTGTAATTATCAAATGATTGTACGTATAAGCCTAAAGTGACTAACGACTTATAAACTTAGAAAACACTTGAACTTAAAGCACTTGATTGTCTATGATAGGCAACAAGTGCTTTTTATTTTAAAATTACAACAAAGGGTACGGGTAAAGGTACTCAAACTAAAAAAATTAAACCGACTAATGAAAGAACTGCAGAATATGAAGAAGCTATGACAAAAGCAGCTAGAGATTTACCTCCTTATAGTAGAAAACCTAATAAACCAAGAGATTTTGAAGAAAAAGTAGTAGATGATTCTACAGGAATTACTACTTATACATTTACATCTAAGAAAAATGGGGAAACTTATAAAGTTAAATATGATAAAGATGATTACCCAATTTTTAATTCAAAATATGAAACATCTTTATCAGAGTCATATCATATAGAGCCTGACTCAGTGCAGTTTAAATATCTCTCACAAAAATTATATGACGATATAATGAAAGATCCAAACTTAGCAAAACAATTCAGCCAAACAGATATTGAGCTATTCAAATTAGGTAAGAAGCCAAAATCAGTCACATGGCATCATCATCAAGAGACTGGTAAAATGCAACTTGTTGATTACTATGAACATCAGGTTGCGGGTCATACAGGTGGTAGAGATGACGGTAGAACAGGTAAACTGAAGAAAATTATTTTGGAGATGATAAAATGAGCCGAGTAACTTGGCTATTTACGGATGGAGCGATAGATGAGCAAGTAATTATTGCTGTGGAGAATTCATTTGGTGTCAGATTTCCAGATGATTACCGTGAATGCATTAAAAAAAATAACGGTGGTTATCCTGAGCTTAATATTTATGATATTAATGATGATGAGGGTGGAGCAGTCTTTGATTGTCTATTAAGTTTTACAAGCAAAGATGCAAATATAGAAGTTGTTTATGAATTAACTTCACTTCCGGAAGGTATTATTCCATTTGCAAGAGACCCATTTGGGGGACTGATTTGTTTTAATTACTGTGATACTAAAGATTCTCCGTCAGTAGTTTTCTATGATCAGGAATCAGTGAATGAGGATAAAATTAAATTAATATGCGACTCTTTTTCTGAATTGATTGAGAGATTATACTCTGATTGAGCAAAAAAAAATGAACAGGAAAGAAGGTTAATTGTATGAGGAATTTAGATTTTGAATATACTTTTACCTCTATTGGCATTGAAGATATCGAAGATTTCGAAAATAAGTATGGTATATTGTTCCCTGATGATTATAAACAATTTTTGCTGTCTAAAAATGGAGGGAAAACTGAGCAACGAAGATTTAAAACTAATGATACAACTAAGAAAGGCGTAATAACATCGTCTGTTTCAATGTTTTTTCCTCTATCAATAGAAAATGAAATAAATCTAGAAGAGAAATTAAGAAGTTATAATTTGGTGCAAGTGGTACCAAGTAATTTGCTTCCAATTGGAATTGACCCAGCGGGGAGTTTGATTTGTTTATCAATTGATGGGAAAGATAGAGGTAGTGTATATCATTGTGATATGGATTACTTTGAAGAAGATAACGAGTTAAGAGAGGAATACATCCGACTAATTTCTAAAAGTTTCTCTGAATTTGTGGAGAATTTATATATTCCTGAAAACTAATGATAGGATTTTATTGATTCGAATTAGTTAATAGTCGGTTAATCTCTTTAATTTAAACGGGGCTTTCTTTATGGTCTAACGACCCAGAGAAAGCCTCTTCTTTTTCCCCGAATTATTTAAAAGTACAACATAGGGGACGGGTGAAGTTCCTAAAGTTAATCCGAAAATTAAAGTGAATTTTAAGACTGGTTATGATAAGCATTTAATTGAAGTAGAAGGTTTTAAAGCAAAACCGACTATAGGTATAAAAGGTGGACACAACCTTGAAAACTTTGAATAGTACATTTTAGACAACTTCGGTGATCCGATAAAGAATATTAATCAAGGTGTAACAAAAACGCCACATCCGGATATTCTAGGTATTTATGAAGTTAAATACAAGCTCCCTGTTTATGACGGAATGAGCACGGCTAACGGTGGAAAAAGGAATATCAGAATGTTCCAATTCCTGTTAAGGTTAGGCTTAGTCAGACGGCTGATTTATTCGGATTGAGGTCCCTCCAAGTTGATACGGAAAAGCTTGGAAATCTAATCAGCAAGTTCGAAAGGAAAGTCGATGAAGTTCCTAAGGGTACGGGTGAAAGTGGAATTCCTCCTAGGTACGGTGAGAGAAAGATTACAGATGAAGAATATGAAGCATTAAGAAAAAAACACCGACAGCAAAAATAAGAAAACAAGTAAATAAAGGCCACAATAAAAAGATAGAAACGGAAGATCAAGCTCTTCCTGGAAAAACTTTTATAGGTTCACTAGAAGCAGATCATATTGTGTCTATGGACAGAATTGCAAGTATGGATGGTTTTGGTAATTTAACAGAAAAACAACAGTTAGAAGTATTAAATAACCCAGAAAACTTTACAGGATTAAGTAAATCTGCAAACACTTCAAAGCAATCTAAATCGTATGAAGAATGGACACATTATAAAAAGGGAACACCAGATGATGTAGAAGTTAGTCCTGACTTTAGGAGCAAGATGATTACAAGAGAAAAACAGCTTGAAAGAATATTGCAAAAACAAATTGATGATTTTAACAAAGAATAATATAAAATAATATTAAAAAGGATGGGAAAAAAATGAGTTCTAAGTTAGATATATTAAGAGAGTATAATGAAGATATTCAATTGATTAATGCAAATGAATTTAAGAATATAAACTCATCTTTAATTCCTGATTTATGGGTGGAAGTATTTAGTGAACATGATAGAGAAAAGAGAATCAAGAAAATTTTAAGTATATGGAAAAAATATGTAGATAATAATTTATCTAATACTATTGCTTACTTATCAGAATACCTTGAGGATATTGAACTGATGGTAAGTGAGGACACCTATTCAATCTTGTATACAATAAAAAATCAAGGTGGAGAAGATTTATATTATGAAGGAAGAAATCCTAAAGATAGTTTTAATAATGAGGAATTAGAATCTTCATGGAGAGAAATTCCTGAATCTATTAGGGACTTTTACGAAAATGTTCATAATGGATTTTATGATTACACAAGTGAATCGATGGGATTGATGCCATTAGAAGCTATAACTTACTTTGGGGATGATGACTTAGAGTGGGGGATTATAGATGAATTGGAAGAACCTATAAGGATTAATTTAAAAACATCTTTTGGATTCTTTAGTAATGGTATGGGGAGCTACATAGCTATAGATTATGAAAATTGTAAGAATAACAATGCTACTTTTTGGTCAGCTAAGAGTCAGCCTAAATATAATGTTCACTTTTGGAATTTTGTAGATGAATGGATTGTTATCGGTTTTGAATAAAAGGTTTTTAAAATTTTGATACAAAGTCTATAAACTTAAAGAGATTTTTAGGTTTAGAAACCAAAAAGGCCAGGAATTATTCGTGGCCTTTTTGGTTACTTGCATTTTTACATTTTCAATTTCACTTTCAAGATACTCGAAGTTTTGCATTACTTTATTCTCTAAGCTAGCATAACTAAATTGAACTTTTTTAAGGGTAGTAGCAATACCTTCTAATTGTTCTGTATTCTTTTCTAAGTTTATGAACAATTCTCTTTCTCGTCTATCTGAACGTTTGCGTTCTTCTACTAGTAGTTTGTAATGAATACCTCTTTCTTCTTTTATGTTTTTGGTTAAGGAACTAACCTGCTCTTTATGACTATTACTAACGCTTCGAACATACCCCATAACTTTAACAGACATGAAAATAACAAAAATCATAATAACGCAAAGTAGAGCCATGAAAGGTTCATTTCAGAGTGCTTTTTTGTGTTTTAACGTGAAAATTTAAAAGAGAATTATAATTTTATAAGTGTATTAACTTTTAAATTTTATAGAATGAAGTAAAACGTTTAATAGGAGATAATCCAGAATCTTTACATTCAATGACACCATTTGGTACATGGTTACATGTTGCAGCAAAGAAAGGACATTTTGGAATAGTGGAATATTTAATCCATAAAGGAATCGATGTTAATACAAAAGGTGATATATTTGATGCTTCCCCTTTAAGAGTGGCAGCAGGAGAGGGGCATTTGGAGATAGTAAAGTATTTAATAGAGACCGGCGCAGAATTAGATGTGAGCTTAGCGAACAGAAATCCATTATTTGGAGCAATTTATGGTGGGCATAAAGAAGTAGTTGAGTTTCTAGTTGAAAAAGGAATAGATATTTCAATTAGATATACTGGAGAGAGTATTACGTGCAATGATAGAATAGAAAACGAAGTACGAGCTTAGGTGAGATGACATTTTACTTGGTGGCGAATATAAACATGGATTGTATATTAAACTAACGAACTCGTACAAACTCGTAAGTTTTAACGTAGTAGTTTTCACCACATATAAAAGGTGTGATACTGTTACTACAAAACTTACAAATTTATGCTACTTAAAAATGGATGAAATTAAAGCACTTGATTGTCGATTAAAGGCAACAATCAAGTGCTTTTTTGTGTTTTAGGATAGAAATGAGTAGACACATTATAATTTTATAAGTGTGCTTAATACTGAAGGTAGAGCATATTAGGGTGGAGGAATAGATGGAAGAGATAGTAAAATAAAAAGAGTCATAATAAATCGAATTAGGGAGTTGTTTTCATGGAAAGAGTAAAGTGGGAGCGTACGCATTCTCCTATTACTGAGCAGATAATTTCAAAAATTGAAGAGAAATTCAATGTGACTTTCCCTCAAGATTACAAAGAGTGTGTAATGAAGTATAATGGTGGTCATCCAGTACCGAATATATTTTTCTTTGAAGATGGTGGCGAAGGAGTTTTTGATTGCTTACTAAGCTACACAAATGAGTATATTAGTATAACGATTACTTATGATATTATCCCGCCATACATCCCGAAGGGAATAATCCCCTTTGCTACAGATCCATTTGGAAATAAAATATGCTTTGATTTTAGGAATGATAAACACTCACCAACAATAGTTTTTTATGATAGTGATGAACAAGCGATTGAATATATTTGTAGTACTTTTACAAATTTAATAAATTCGTTGTATTTTAGTGAAAATGAATGAGTTGGAGGTTGATGAATTATGAATCTTAGTTTTGAATATACTTTTAAACAAATTAAAATAGAAGATATAGAGAGTTTTGAAAAAAATAATGGATTAAAATTACCAGATGATTATAAGAGTTTTTTATTAAAGGATAATGGTGGTAAATCTAATAGAAGGAGATTTAGTACGAAAGATGATGTGGTTACGTCATCAATTATGATGTTCTTTCCACTATCAGAGGAAACAGAAAATAATCTGCAAAATTCTTTAAATTATTATATCAAGGGGAATAAATTACCCTCTAAATTTATTCCGATAGGGAAAGACCTGGCTGATAACATTATATGCATATCAATCCATGGTAGCGATATAGGTAGTGTTTATCACTGCCATACATACCATATAGATGATGAAGGAGAATTAGAACCAAAATTTATTAGAAAAATAGCTTCTAGTTTCACAGAATTTGTTAATGAACTTTCTGAAAAATAGAATTGCATTATTAGCGAGTAAATATGTAAAATATCCAAATCAACTAGCTTTGGTTGGACTATTGAAAAAAAGAATAGTGACGGATTAATGTTACTTATAAAACATATGAACTTAAAGCATTTGATTGTTATTTTGGACAACAAGTGCTTTTTTCATAGATTTATTTAAACTTAATGAATAATGCGGTATATATTAATAAAAGAAAATGAATTGTTAATATTATATAATTGAAATTAAACGAGCAAAAGGTGTGGACTCCGTAACCCCACTCGTTAAAGGTGTAGAAATACTGCCAGATGGAAGTGTCGCTAGAACTGGAACGAACTAAAGCGGGAAATTCCAAGAAGCCCATGATGCCTCAAAGGCGAGTATTCAGAGTAGGATCTCGAATTTGGAGAGTGGTGGGGTTAAGGGTACGGGTGAAACGGTTAAGAAGATAGGTGATATTAATGATCCTATTAGAACATATCGTGGTGCTGATTTAGGTAAGCTAGAGGCTAAATATACTGCGGATCCCCGGTTAACTGTTGAGATGCCCTATGTTGGTAAAGGTGAAAAAAACACCAATGCAGAGGGCTGGTTACGCGATAAAGATTTTTATTGGAAAGAGATGTTAGAGAAGTACCCAGAAGCATTTAATAGGTCAAATAGACAAAAAATAGAATTAGGATTCGCGCCTATAAACAATCCAACGTTTAGAAAACATTTCCCCCAATATGATTTAAAAGAATTATATAATGACACTTTAATACATCATCACATTGGTGGTGGAGGTCAAGCTATGGCTGTACCCTCAAAGCTATATCCAGGTTTAGCATGGATTCATAATGCTGAGCAAAGCGCAGGAGTTTGGGGGAATGACCAAAAATATGCTGAACTATTAGAAAAGTAAGGATGATTATTTTGGTAATGAAGGATGCTATGAGCAAATATTTTAATTTAAGAAAAGAATATTTTGATAAAGGGTTAGATTTTTTATTTAAAACGCCATATAACGAAGAAGTGGCTTCATTTATATATAAGGGTGAAATGGATGATGAAGAAGAAATTTCATGGAAACCTATTGAAAAAAATAATAAGAATGATTTAACGACGATTGAGGAAAGATTTGAAATTAAACTGCACACTTCAATTGATTATTATTTTAATTCTTATTGGTTTGCTGATTTAGATGGATTTATTGGTAATCATTATATTAGGCTAGAACCTGTATTACCAAATATTGAATTGGATTCCTTCGAAAGTAATTTAGAAGGGTATAAAAACAATCATAATAAGGTTGATAAGACTCCAATAGGTGTAGAGGGGAACGGTTTAATAGTTGTGTTAGATAATGTAAGTGGTAAGGTTGAATTGGAGAATTTTGAACGAGGTTCGTTTAAAGCGATTTCGGATAGTCTAGATGAGTTAATTTCTAATTTAAAGTTACAAAAATAATATACTAAGAACACTTATATGAAAAAATGTCTAATATGAAGTGTAGCCTAAGTGTTAGATACAATTGGACTGCAGTTTTTTATAGAAAGATGTAATAAAAGATCAAGCTAAGACCTACAAAATTTATGCTATTTAAAAAACATATGAACTTAAAGCACTTGATTGTCTACGAAGGCAACAAGTGCTTTTT
>NZ_JBALMG010000223.1:0-9560 GCF_036963225.1 Bacillus sp. JJ783
TCTATAATTAAATACAATATATAATTTTGCGTATAAATAAGTATGAATATTTTGAATATAGTAGTTAGCATTTGGAATACGAGATCCACCCTAGCTAATATATATCCCCTTTGATCTGAATTTATTAAAGACCTCTTATGAGCATTTAAATATGTGACTACATTTTTTGCTACGAATATTGAATAGATTATTGCAACATTCGATATATCGTCCCCATCTTTCATTAAATAACTTAAAAACGGATATATCATTACACTAATTACTAAAATAATCATTGCCAAAATTCGATATATTTTCTTATATAATTGAACGAGTGCTATAATTTTATTCTGATCATTTTCTGCCAGTGGTTTGTACAAATTGTATACTATACTTGCTCCTATACCAGCCTCAATTAACGCTAACATGGATAAAACATTAATTAATAAACCATCTATTCCTAAATACTCTATTCCTAAACTATCTAAAAAAACTTTCCTCGATATAAATCCCAGAATAACAATAACTATTTGAGAAAATATACTTATTGATATGTTCTTGATTGAATGCATCGTCCGCATGATTAATCCCCTTCATTAACTATATCTCTTCGAAAAATTTAAAATAATCAAATCATATTATCCTGGCAATAATTTCACTCTCATACTTTAAGTCACTAATTGCATTCACATTAGTTCCATTATCTACTTCACCAATATACTTATTTTTTATAGGCTGTTTTTCTGTTACTTTCTTCAAAAACCATTCATACTCTACATCGATATGACCAATATCTAAAGTTTGATATCCATAAGAAGATAAATCATACGCTAATACCGTAGCTGTTGGACCTAGTGCAATTAATATTAATTTAGATTTTTTTTGGTTCTTTGCTACCTCTAAAATTTCTCTATACTTCGCAAAAGCATTTTTCGATGGGCATATTATCCTATCAATTGTTTTAACATTTTTAAAAAGATCGTTTCCTACCCCTAATCTACTTTGCACCCCTTCAATAACAATTACTTCTCTATCATCCCAAACATCTTTTATTTTATCAAAGCGAATTCCAGCCATACTCTTATCTTGATGGTCTATATATAACCTTGTAACTAATGCATCATAATATTCTTTATTCATACTTATACTCTTATAAATTCTGCTACGATTTAACTCTAAATATTTTTTCCAGTATACTCTTGATTTTTCAGTGCACCAATTTAAATCTTTAAAAACATTCGGAATACAAACTAAATGCCCCACCTTATTACTCTTAATAATTTCATCCAGTCTATCCTTTAATTCTTTTGAATACGGCTGAAAGATTAAACTTTCACCATTTATAAGAGCGAATTCACCATCACCAAATCTACTTACCGAACAATTATTACCTATAATATAGTCAAGCGTTTCATCAAGAGTTTTCACTGTTGGAGGCTGCCTTTTCACTGTAATCATCCTATTATATTGAATGGTTACCTTATTCTTCGTTCCAATATATAAATAATATAACTTTAACAAAGACTTCTTCATACCTGTCCCCTTTTTGCAAAATTGTTTATTAAAAATTTATACAATAATGGATGCAGCTTAGTCGCAAACAATAAGAACTTTACACTTTTCCCATACTCTTTTAAACTCATTGTTTTATAAAAATAATTATTCAATATACCAGTAACCTTATAATATTTAACCTTATGTTCATTAAACCTTCCGCTCATTGATATTAAATTTAAAACTACCATCGAACAATTTCCTAGTTTTAATATAACTAAGCTATATAACTCCTTATAATATCGCTCCATAAATTTACACATTTCATCATAAATTAAGACTGAGTCAATTTTAACCTCTTTTACAGCCCGATCCATCATGCTATTATCACGCTTTATATAATGATATTTAGGTTCTCCTATGAAACATACTTTTTTACACTTATGAATAACTTTATACGTAAATGCTGTATCTTCATATGACATACCTACTGGAAATTTAATATCCTCCAATAAATTTCTTTTAAATAGTTTAGTCCAAACGACTTCATCATACAACTTCCCTTCCAACATCGTCTTCATCGCAGTATTTCTATCATGAATAATAAATGGATGGTTACTTGAGATTACAATTTTATTACTGTAATAAATTTGACTACTACAAATAGCTACATCACATCTGTGTTCAGCACACATGCCATATAACAATTCATACATATCTGGTTCTATCCAATCATCACTATCCACAAATCCTATATAGTCCCCCTTTGCAATTTCTAATCCAGCATTTCTTGCGGAAGATACGCCACCGTTCTCTTTATGAATTACCTTAATCCGTATATCTTTATCAGCATATCTATCACATATTTCTCCACAAGTATCAGGAGAACCGTCATCAACAAGTATTAATTCGAAATCTTCAAATGTTTGCATCAATATAGAATCAATACATTTATGAATGTATTGTTCAACTTTGTACACTGGTACTATAATACTAATTTTAGGATTCATAATTAACTCCCTTCACTTAAATTCACCCAAAAACCCTATCAATATTTGCTATATTATTTAATTCTTCCGTTAACAAATTAGTCGTTATTTTTTTGCGTAGTATCTTTTGATCTAAAAGATACTTAATTTTGTTATACAAATCTTCCTCATTCCATTCGACGATAAAACCATTATGTCCATCTTTTATTTGCTCATATGCTCCTGTAAAATTAGTCGTTACAATAGGTTTTTTTAAACATTTTGCCTCCGCTAAGGTAAGGCAATACCCTTCATGTCTAGAGGTTTGAACATATATATCTGATTGATATACATACGGATAAGGATTCTGTGTTGATCCCAATAGTACAAAATCCTTTTTTAAATCATACTTACGTATTAATGTCTCATAATACTCTCTATTTTCCCCCTCTCCGATACAGTACCACCGTACCTCATATCCAGCTTTACGTAACATTGACAAAACTTTAATTGCAAGGTCTTGACCTTTTTCCTTTGAAAGTCTACCTACTGTTACTATCTTCATACCTTTATATCCATTATCAAATTCTACTTTTTCTTTTGCCATTTCATTTATTAAATCCGGAAGTACAATATTAAAAAAAACATTTGTCTTACTTTTAACTCTAGGAAACTTCTCTATTAAATGTTTCTGTGCTTCTTTAGAAACTACACATATATTATCTAGCTCACCATATAATTTTTCATATAATTTTGTATTAATTTGGTGTTTAAAAACATCAAAATGCACCCAAGAAATTTTCTTTTTTGAGGTTACTCTATTTACTACATAATAATCAATTATGTCAGTAGGTCCTTGATATGCTACAGCAATATCATATTTATTTTTACTATGCGGAATGTCTTTAAAAATCTCTTTATAGAAAACATATCTATCTTTTAATTTTTCAGATACCACATAGGAGAAGAAAAAATTTAAAGCCTTAATATATCTTTTATTTTCATAGTACTCTTTAATCGTTTTCTTTGGTGATTGCATAATTTTAGGTTTTATATCTTTAAACCAAACTGCTTCTTCTATCTTTATCCAACTTGGTAATTGTTTTAAAAATCCCCCTTTCTTCTCCAACATCAATACCGTAACGTCATATTTGTCTTTTGGTATAACAGATAACAAAGAAAGTAGTGATTTTTCTACCCCACCTATATTCATACTACTTATCATAAATAGCACTCTCTTCATAACTATCTCCTTCTACCATCAAAATGTTTTATAGCAAAATAAAAAACATCCTCTCAAGATGTTTTCACATAAAATACAATTTATAACAACTAACGCGTCATATTCCTGAAATACTATTAAAATAATAATACTACCATCTAAAACAAGTTACACATTAGAATCCACTACTCTATATAACTTTTTCAACTCATCCCTCGTATCTACAATTTCTTTTTCTGTATTTTTTCTCAACTGCCCTTCCAATAATTTATCACCTAATATTTGTACAATAGCATCATACATTTGCTGCTCGTCAAATTGAACTATTAATCCATTGTGGTTATGGTTTATTTGTTCACTTGCTCCTGTAAAATTTGTACTAATAATCGGATTGTTAAAGCATCTAGCTTCTGCGAGTGTTATGCAGTATCCCTCATAACGAGATGGTTGTACATATATATCACATTGCTTCATAAAAGGATATGGATTTGACATTGCCCCTAAAAATATATAGTCACTTTGAATATCGTAATTTTCTACGAGTTTTTCATACATTCCTTTTTCCTTTCCATCTCCTATACAATACCATCTAACATTATAGCCAGCTTCTTTAAGCTTAGCTAATACCGATATTGTTAAATCCTGTCCTTTTTCTACACTCAATCTACCAACAGTAAGAATCCTTACTCCATCAAAATCATCCAAAAATCCAATTCCTTCATTTGCCATCTTCACTATCATGTCAGGTGAAATAATGTTTAAAAAAGTTTCTGTCTTATTAATTAATTCTGGCATCGTTTGAGTAAGTTTTTTCCTTCCTAAATCCGAAACTACAAAAACATGTTGGAACTTTTTATATACTTTACTTACAAAATGTTTGTTAAAATATATCTTTTCAATATCGAAATGTATCCATTGAACTTTTCGTCTAGCTTCTATTTTATTTGCAACAAAATAACTTATAAAATCCATAGGTCCGGCATAAGCAACTGCAATATCGTAGTTATTGAATGCAACAGTATAATTACGCAAACAATATCTAAAAATAACACTCCTTTCTTTCATAATTTTTGATACTAAATACAAAAAAGTTGTTTGAAAGGCTTTTATAACTTTTCCTTGTCTAATAAAATTTCTTATAACGACTCGTGGTGGTTTATTTAACACTTCTTTTATTTCTCCGTAATTTTTTAAATATTCTACATGAATCCCCTCTGGGATAAACTCCAAAAACTCCCCTTTTTCTTCTAACATCAAAATCGTTATATCATACTTATCTTTTGGAATTTCTGCCACCATATTCAGCAAAGCCTTCTCCGTACCGCCTATATTCATATTTATAACCATAAATATAATTTTCTTCTTCATATTTCCTCCGAATCACCTTATCCTACTATTTAATAGAACACAGTCTTCACTGATTAAAGATTCGCTTTCCGGCTCTTATTAATAAGTTTTGAATTCTTAGATTTACTCTCTATATACAAGGTTAATATTTTTCTAATAAGGCATACACCTTCTTAAGTTCCCCTTCAGTTCCAACCTGCTCATTCTTTAAGTTCTCACACAAATATTTCTTCAGTAAATTATCCTCTATAATTTCTTCTATCCCTTCGTACACTTCTTCCGAATTCATCTTCACTATTAAGCCATTTTCTCTATTTTTAATTTGATTATGAACGGTTATAAAATCAGTTACTACTATAGGTTTTTGAAATATTCTAGCCTCTGCTATCGCTAATCCATATCCTTCATACCTTGAAGGTTGTACATATATATCACTTTGTTTTATAAAAGGGTATGGATTCTTGTGAGTACCCAATAGTATAAAAGTATCGTGTAAATTATATTTACTTATCATCTCCTCAAGTTTATTTTGAAGATTTCCTTCTCCTATTACATACCACTTAAATTTATACCCTTTTTGCTTTAATTTATAACAAGCTTCTACGGCCAGTTCGTACCCTTTTTCATACACTAACCTACCGATAGTTAATATTCGTAATCCCTCAAACTGATCACTAAACCCATCCCCCTCATTTGCCATCGATTTAATTAGCGTCGGCGATATAATATCATATACAACCTGGACCCTTGACTCTATTTTAGGGATTTCTTGAATCAATACCTCCTTACAAACATCGGACACAGCTACTATTTCATTAAAGTCCTCATAATATTTCAAATCAAAATCTTTATTATATGCAGCTAACCTATAATCTGTATTCACCCAGGCAATTTTTTTACTTGCATAAACCTTATTTGCCACAAAATATGTCGGCATTCCTTGACTATAAGCTATGGCAACATCATATTTCCCCTTTAAATTATCCATCCCTTTAGAAACCCATCTCCAAACTATTTGAGCTGTATGTAAATTATTATTTATGTATGGATTTCTAAGAGATATAGAAGCTCCAATTCTAAGAAATAACTCTTTAAAGTATTTATGTTTAATTAAATTTTTATATTTCTCCGCCTGTCTTTTAATAACTACCGGTACATCTAATACGTTTACCCGCTTTGGAAGTAATGGCAAATACAATCCACTAGCAGAAAACATTAACAAATCCACTTCATATTTCTTATAATCTAATGAAGAAAGTAAAGATACTAAACTTTTTTCAGCCCCTCCGCTTTGTAACGAATCTATGACGAATAAAATTTTTTTTTTCATAACTATCACTACCCTAAAGTGTTTTTATTGCGCTCAAAATATTAAAAATCATTTATTGATTCTCCCTTTACGAAAATAATGCATATAATTTATCAATTTCATTACGATTTCCGTATTCACCTTTAAGCGTATTTTCCACCAGTTTTCCCCTCAGCTCTTTATCACCAATAAGTTTCTTTATCCCATTAGCTATCCCATTTATCCCCATCTCAGTTATTATGCCATCAACCCCATCCTGCACCTGACTGTTAGCAGTTGAAAAATTAGTAATAAGTACTGGCTTTCCAATAATTTGCGCTTCACGAACTGTTACAGCTTTCCCCTCATACCTAGATGGTTGCACATATATATCACATGCTTTTATATATGGATAAGGATTTGTCTTTTTACCCAATAAAAAAAATTTTTTTTCCAGATTAAGTTCAGCTAATAACTTCCTAAGTTCAGCTTCTTGTGCTCCATAACCAACTACATACCATTCAATATCATACCCCTGATCTAATAACTTTCTTAAAGAATACATAGCAAGATCTATTCCTTTTGCATACGATAACCGTCCTACCGTAACAAGCTTTATTTTTCCTGATTTCACCTGTATTTCTTCGGTAATATCTTCTTGATAAGCTTGCTCACGCACGAACTCAGGAGAGAGTATATTTTCTATAATTTCAACCTTTTTATTCACATTTGGTAAACTACTAAGAAATGAATCTCTACATCCTTCTGAAACCGCTACGATATTATCCATCTTGCTCCACATTTTATCCTCCATGTTTCTATTAAGTTTTATATTTGAATAATCCGTATGAATCCAACCGATTTTTCTTTTCGCTCGAACTTTATCTCCAATAAAATAATGTGGCCATAAAAAACTAATTGCTACATCATACTCTTCTTCCAATTTCGGTATAAAGGGTAACGTTATTCTCCAACCATATTGAATAACAAGGTATCCAGATTCTGCACTTTTTACATATCTCCCATGTGCATCACCTAAAATTTTCCCCAAGGTTCTTGTCAATCCAATTGTAATTTGTCCTTCTTGCAATATTTGCTTGATAGATTTTCTAAAAGTAGTATACTGTTTTACTTCCTTTAACAAATTAGGCATTTTAGGCAACAAAAAAAGAAACTCTCCTTCGTGTTTAAATAACATCAAATCTACATCATATTTGCTATAGTCGATTGTATTCAATAAACCGATTAAACTTCTTTCTACTCCACCAATTTCCATATCAAATGATGTAATGAGAATTTTTTTCTTTTTCATTTTCTAATCCCTCACCCAATTTATTGTGAAATTTCATAATAATAGCCTTCATTGTATATAAATAATTACAATGAATTATGACTTCCTATACTCTAATCCATATAATGATAACCAATCTGGAATATTACTCTTAATATCAAAACCTAATTCTGAAATTTTATTAACTACTATTTGTGTATTCAATTTTTCTTTTAATAAAGCTCTATGAATTTCTGCAGACCATCTTTCCAGTTTTTCATCTAAACTAATAAATGTTATTATGCCTAAACCCATATCTACATTTTTAGTTATTGTATTTGCTACTACGCATGGTACCCCCGCACATTGTGCTTCTAATGCCACAATACCGAATCCCTCGAATAAAGATGGAAAAAGAAAAACATCAAACATCCTTATAATTCTCGGAATATCTTTTCTTACCCCCAAAAATCTAATTTTTTCATAGATACCTAAGCTTTTTGCCTCTAACTCAATAGAATCCTGTAACGGACCGTTCCCTACTAAAACAAGTATAAATTTTGAATCAGACCTTAATACCTCTTTGAACACCTTTAACATAAAAATATGATTTTTAGATTCAGAAAAACGACCAATATGACCAATCACCTTCGCTCCAACTGGTATGTTGAATTCTTCTCTTACTTTATTACTATCCTGTATATCTACATTAACAAATTGATTAGTATCTATTGCATTTTTCACTATCTTTACCTTTGTATTACCAAGATTTTCATTAAATAAAAAGCGTGCAGCTTCAACACTGCACGCACAATAATTTGTTCCAGCATAAGTAATAATTGTTCGTAAAAAGCCCAACAAAACTTTCCCTTTCACTCCAGATCCTATTGGCCAATTATTACTATGTGAATGACAAACCCTTATTTTTATACCAGCTATTTTGGCAGCAACAGCAACAACCCCCCCTTGATAATCAGTATGTGCATGTGCTGCCACATATTGATTACTAGACATTACCTTAACAAGCTCTTTAATGTATAAAAGGGGACCTACCCGACCTAAGCTAGGTATTCGATATATTTCTCCACCCAATGCAAATATTTCCTTATCATAATCACATTCTTCACTTTTATGGGAAACAAAATCAAATTGTACTCTTTCTCTATCTATATTCCTATATACATTCATTAACAGTGCCTCTGCACCCCCTCGGTCCATCGCACTAACAATATGCAACACTCTTTTAGGTCGTTCTAGTTTACACATTGAAAATTACCCCCAAAAATTACTCTTATAAACTATTCCTAAAGTAATAACATGTTCATACACAAAGTAAACAAAATAACATAATATTACTGCATAGTAAATTAGCTTTTGATCTTTTTCAATAAATACCTTTATAACCCACGATATCAATATCAATTGGTATAATCCAAAATATATAGAGAATCTAGCAAAAATCCAATTTTGAGTTGAAATAATCATAAAAACTAGACCTAACAATGCCATATTAACGATATAATCACTCTTCGGAAAAATCTCTCTTAGTTTATGCCTCCCGATAAAAGCAAGGATGAGCGGAGTTGCTTCCACAACAACTCGAAGAATATTAGCTCCACCTTCTTGAAAATCCTTATAGTGACCATATTGTGTATCCCCTATAGTTGCAAAGAAAACTTCTGCAAATTGATTAAATCCTATTACAATAAGTACTGCAAAAAAGAGTAGTATAAATGTTATTGTCGACCAAGCTTTCCTTCGAACTAAAAAATAGATAGGAATTAATACAAGAGCGCTTTGGTGAAAAGTTGATGCAAACAAAACTACCAAAAAATATTTTTTCCAATTCCCATCTAAAATATATTTTGTAGCGGTAAAAATAATTGCTGCTGCTAAATACTGTCTCAATCCATTCATTGAAACTAAATACATACCCGATGCTATATACACATATAAACTTAAATCAATCATTCTTGAATATTTATATAGAAC
>NZ_JBALMG010000224.1:0-859 GCF_036963225.1 Bacillus sp. JJ783
AGATTATGCAAAAGAACAAAGAGAGAAAAACCAAAAATCGTATATTTGATTTCTGGTTTAACATCTAATTTTAGGATTAATATAGATACACATATAATGATAAATGCGCTTAAAAAATACGTAATGTAAGATGGTAAAGACATATTAGAGTATTTTAAAATTACATATCCACATAAAGATAATATTAAGAAAAATACAATCATAAATGTAGTAACCTCCTAAATAAAAGAAAACAATGAATATACATTGTTTTCTTTTAAAATATTATTTTATCTACCCGAAATTTGTACAATATTTACTGGATTCCAGTTACTCAAATATATTTTTGTACCTTTACTAGTCATTCTATAATCCACTTCATTTCCTACCCACCAAAGACCCGCTGAAATTAACCCAGCCGCTAACGCAGCTGCCGCAGCCTGAGGTACACCCATAGCCGCTACATAACCAGTGATAACAGCAACACCTGCTGCACCTGCTGCCCATTTATTACAGTTATATACAAATGTCTTTGATTCGGAGTTACTTAAATAAAAGTTCCAACCATAAAAATTACTATCCCATGTCCAACTAGGAAGACTTGACTGATTTGAAGGAGCAACCGTTTCTAATGCCAATGAATTTGTATTTGCATTTACATTGACCTTCACGTTACCAGTTGCAACTGCTAGATTAATAGCTTCTACACCTTTTCTATACTGATTTAAATTTTCCTCAGTAGTTCCGAGTTGTTCCGCAGTTGCATTAAGTGCAATTGTACCATCTACATTCTTCACGAAATATTTCTCTGCTTTTTGTGCAATGTCGTACATCTCTTGTTCATTGTTAAATTTTATTTCTGCACTTTTTTCACTTTGAA
>NZ_JBALMG010000224.1:899-1316 GCF_036963225.1 Bacillus sp. JJ783
TTTTTGTACTTGTTTTTCATTAACAGCCGCTAAAGACGGGGAAGCAGAAAGAACCAATAATGTCGATACAATCGTTCCAGTTACAAATTTTTTACTAATCATTTAAATACCTCCTAGAAATATTTTACAAATACAAGAAGATATTAACATGTTTAGTAATATTTGTATTGTTTGATAATTTGATAAAAATTAAACTGAATATTCTATTATTATATACACAGATACAAACTTTAAAATTCTTTATAGGGGTATAACTAAAAAGGAGAAAAACAAAGTAACTCGGCCGAACTTAACAGATGAAGAAAAAGAACTAATCGTGAACATGTTGTTATGTTCCCTATTATCTGAAGAAGAAATATTAATTACATATTATGAAGATGGTTATTTACTCTCAAGTAATATGACTGTTGTTGATAT
>NZ_JBALMG010000225.1:0-2598 GCF_036963225.1 Bacillus sp. JJ783
ACATGCAATAGATATGTCCTTTTCTATATTTAAATGGGGAGACAAATTTATCTTTAAAAGATATTTTTGACAAAATAAAAAAGCCTGAAACTCATATAAGACTTCAGCAGTCTCAAAACGTTACAATCCATGCAGCTATAGACATAAATAACAAAATTATATTAAAAAATCTAACTTGTATATGCGTTGCCTCACTAAAGTATTTATCTACTATATACATCATAATACAAAACACGCACTTTCTTTTTCTTGTTTATCAAGGTCATCAGTATTCATTTGATCCAACTTTATTCTAAATCAACTTCATGTCCGAAATATAAGTTTAAATAATTAATATAAATTATAAGGTGTCCTATAATAATTGTTATTTTAATAGCATTAAACCTACTCTTAAAATAGTAAAGAGTGGGTTTTTATGTTGTTATTTAGATGTAAGTGTACTTTGATTAGAATGAATATAGATAATTAACAACTAACCAATTGGATGAGCGCCTAAAAGGGCTCATTTTTTATTGAAATTAATATACATATATGTGTCGTTCTTTATTTATATCATCGCCAAATATATGTAATTTTGCATAATATTACATATATTTTGTATTTTCTCTTTTTTTCGACAGAAATAGACAGTATACTTTGTACAAGCTTTCTATTTCAAAAATTATACGAGGTGAAAAAATGAAAAACACAAAGACATTAACTAAGGTAGCGTTAACAACAGGGTTAGCTTTAACAGCTGTAGTACCATATGGAGTAGGTCATGCAGAGGAAACCGATCAACTACAAGTTCAAATTCAAGAGGATTCGTTCCGTACAGGTGAACTTACACAACCGTCACAAAAGGCACCAGAGAATGTAGTGAAAGATGCTCTTAAGGAGAAAACAGAACAAGCCTTGTCTCCAAAACAAGTAAATGGAGAAACTGGAGTGGATTATAAAGTTCTTCAAAAACGTGGTTCGTATGATGGAACTACACTTGTACGTATACAACAAACATATGAGGGGAAAGAAGTATATGGGCATCAATTAACTGCACATGTAGATAAAAAGGGTGTTATTAAAAGTGTTTCAGGAGATAGCGCGCAAAATTTAAACCAAGAAAATTTAAAAAAACCTAGTAATCTATCAGAAGAAGCAGCGAAACAATATATTTATACGAAGTATGGGAGCGATATCAATTATATTTCTGAGCCAGAAGTAAAGGAAGTTATTTTTGTTGATGAAAATAATGGACAAGCTAACAATGCATACCAAGTTACATTTGCGGCAGCAACACCAAAATATGTATCTGGAACATATCTAGTAAATGCACAGAATGGGGATATGTTAAAAAATATGATTCAAGAATCCAACTTAAAAGCAAGTGAAAAGCTTGTTGGAGCCTTAAAGGAAAGTAAAAAAAGCAATCTTACATCATTAACTGGAACAGGAAAAGATGATTTAGGTATATCTCGTACATTTGGCATTTCTAAACAAAGTAATGGAAAATATGCACTTGCTGATTACACAAAAGGGCAAGGAATTGAAACATATGATGTAAATTACAGAGATATCACTAAAGAGGAAAGCTATTACCCTGGTACACTAGCAACTAGCACTTCGACAACATTTAATGATCCAAAAGCGGTAAGTGCTCATTACTTAGCAACAAAGGTATTTGATTTTTATAAAGATAAATACAAGCGTAATAGTTTTGATAATAAGGGACAAAAGGTAGTTTCAGTTGTACATGCTTGGGATTCTGAAGATACGAACGATCCGAAAAATTGGCAGAATGCATTAAGTGCTAATAATGGAAGTATGCTTGTATATGGCGATCCTATTGTCAAGGCATATGACGTAGCTGGACATGAATTTACACATGCTGTTACTTCTAGCGAATCTAATCTTGAATATTACGGTGAATCTGGTGCGATTAATGAGGCGCTATCTGATATTATGGGAACATCTATTGAGAAATACGTAAATAATGGAACCTTTAACTGGACAATGGGAGAACAAACTGGATCTGTTTTCCGTGATATGGAAAACCCAGCCTCCGTTCCATCTTCATTTGGAGTACCTTATCCAGATGATTATAGTGAATTTAACGATTTTAATGGATGGGATCAGGGCGGCGTTCATTTTAATTCAAGCATTATTAATAAAATTGCGTATCTTATTGCAAAAGGCGGAACTCATAACGGAGTAACTGTTAAAGGGATTGGTGAAGATAAAATGTTTGATATTTTCTATTATGCAAATACAGATGAGTTAAACATGACTTCTAATTTCAAAGAATTGAAATCTGCATGTATTCGAGTGGCAACTAATAAATATGGAGCGAATACAGCTGAAGTTCAAGCAGTTCAAAAGGCATTTGATGCAGCAAAAATTAAGTAAGTTAGAAATATAGTTTTTATTCATATATTAATACATTATGAAAAACAGCTAATGTCATTTTAAGGAGATTAGCTGTTTTTTACGCAGCAATGCATTAGTGAAAATAAACTTACTAAGCAATAATCACGCTGTCTATCTTTAATAAGTTGCGAAAAATATATAAGGTTTAAAATGTATAAAAACAGAAAATTAATAATATATTGACCTCTTAATAGA
>NZ_JBALMG010000226.1:0-1452 GCF_036963225.1 Bacillus sp. JJ783
TATGCAATATTACATATAAAAATCTTTAATTGTTCTGTTATAATTTTAAGAGTAAATTATTCATCCATTAATTTACACCATCCATATCTACAGTTATGGAAACCCTAATTACATATAAAAAAGAGAAGAACCTTGGTGAGTTCTTCTCTTTTTGTTTATTAAATTGTAATATAATTACAGTATGTGAAATTATACTAAGTTAACTTTTAAAGCGAAGTGAAAACAACCGTCACTTCGCTTTTTGCATTTATTTAATCGGTTTCTCTGTTTTTAAAACTAGTGAACTTAATGCAGGAACTTTAATTTTATTATCATGGACAACATAAAGTGTTTTACTTCCGGCTTGCTTACCATCTACTAGCACTTTCCAAGGACCTTTCGATGGAAGCGTTATGTCCACAGCTTCTCTGTTTGCATTGTGAGCCACCATAAAGTATTCGCTTTTATTCCCACTTCCCTTTCCATCTATTGTATAAGCTACAACATTTTTTGGAACATCGATAAAAGCTACATACTTTTTAATTTGCTCTGCAGATGTCATTCGAAAAGCTGGGTATTTTTTGCGTAAATCTATTAAGCCCTTCATATACTCTACTTCATTATTAAATGCTGCACGGCGTAACCAGTCCATCTGGTTAATTGAATCAGGAGATTTGTAACTATTATGATCACCATATTTTGTGCGCATAAACTCTTGTCCTGCATGTAAGAATGGAATACCTTGTGATGTTAATAAAATAGAAGAAGATAATTTATGCATTTGCTTTCGCATTTCTTCACTGTCACCTGAATTAGTCAACTCAAGTTTATCCCATAAAGTATGATTGTCATGTGCTTCCACATAAGTTAGCACCTGCTCCGGATCTTGATAAGTGGACGAATTTGTATCATACTCAATACCTGCCGTAATACCTTTTTTAATACGGTCTTCCATATTTTGCTTTCCATTTACAAAACCATTTTCTTTCTCCTCAAATACACTACCTTTCAATCCATCACGTATATTATCGTTAAAATGAGCAATCCCTTTCATTTTCTCCGCATTTTTTTGATTTGCTTTCAATTCAGCTGCAAGAGGTGTATTTAAATCCCAGCCTTCTCCATGCAGAATAATAGAAGGATCAATTTGATTAACAGCTTTACGTATCTCATTCATCGTTTCAAAATCATGAATACCCATTAAATCAAAACGGAATCCATCTAAATTGTATTCTTTTGCCCAGTATGTGACGGAATCAACCATAAATTTCCTCATCATTTTTCGTTCTGAAGCAGTATCATTTCCTACTCCAGTTCCATTTGCAAATGTTCCATCTTCATTGTATCGATAATAATAACCTGGAACTAACTTATGAAAATTAGATTCAGCGGCATTATACATATGGTTATATACTACGTCCATCACAACACGAAGGTTATTATCGTGCAGCACTTGAATCATTTGCTTTAATT
>NZ_JBALMG010000227.1:0-4234 GCF_036963225.1 Bacillus sp. JJ783
GATTATAGTAGTGTTATGTGGTATATGCAATAGAAACAGTAATGTATATTATTCCAGTAACTTATCCAAAGCGCTCTCCTATACCTTTATTTCTGTAACAAAAGTAACGGGATATAGAAATATCCACTTATAGAAATAGGGATATTCCTATATTAAGAAGGAGATTATAGAGTGATATATGGTATATAAAATAGAAACAGTAATGTATATTATTCCAGTAACTTTTCAAAAGGCCCTTCCTATACCTTCATTTCTGTAACAAAAGCAACGGGATATAGAAATATCCACTTATAGAAATAGGGATATTTCCATATTAAAAAGGAGATTATAGTAGTGTTATATAGTATATAAAATAGAAACAGTAATGTATATAATTCCAGTAACTTATCCAAAGTCCTCTCCTATACCTTCATTTCTTTATTTAATTTATCAAGGTTATTAGTATCAATTTGAACAAACATTATTTCGAAGCTACATTTGAAGAAATAAAAAGAATGACGCTACTAGCTCAAAAGTAATGGTGTGTTAATATAGCCAATTACAAAGAAGATATTAAATAGTTAGCTTAAGTGACAAAGCGATTGATGAGGGCATATCATAAGGGAATTGCGGTGATGAGAGGGAAGAGAAAGTCGTGGAAGAAGTTCTGGTAATGATATTATTTCTAAATCTCTGTTAATAATTTAAATTTCCTTTTCTGTTCGGGAGTTAATTGATTTTCTACATAATAATGTATAAGTAAATCTATTATTTCATGAGTATATTTCTTAATAGTGAGCTTCATTAGTGTTCCAAGCTCTTCATGAGTCATGAGATTGGCTAGAAGTTTTAAAACCGCCCTATTGGTTTTTAAATTCCATACATTCACTTGTCTTTAGTCGTTTTCAGGTGAAGAAACAGGAGTATCTTCGCTATTTTTGAAAAAAAATATCAGGGATATATAGAAATAGGGATATTTCTGATCTTGAATAGATAAAAGCGTTGGAATTAGCTATTCAGGCAATTGATAATTTTTCTAATAAATTACTTATCTAACTAAATAGAGTAACGGGTACTTTAGTTCAACATGAATTAAACAACTTTAAAGGGACGTACTATAAAAAAATATAGCAAGGCTCTTATATTTTTATATCGAAGTTAAATAACTTTATTATCAATTTACATAAGGATGTTGCAGTGGGGTGAGAGAAGGAAAGGTTGTGGAGGAAGTTCTGGTGAGGCTATTTTTAAAAATCAAAAAAATATAGAAATATCCCTATTTCTACGTAGGGATATTTCTATATTTCTAAATCTCTGTTAATAATTTAAATTTCCTTTTTTGTTCGGGAGTTAATTGATTTTCTACATAATGATGTATAAGTAAATCTATTATTTCATGAGCATATTTTGTATTAGTAAGTTTCATTAGTGCTCCAAGATCTTCCTTAGATTGACTAGAAATTTTAATACTACCTTGTTGGTTTTTAAATTGCTTTTTCTCTGGTGTTTGCTCCGTCTTTTGTTCCTGCTGATTTACTTGTTCTTGTTCATTTTTAGGTGGAAAAGTAGGAGTATCTTCGCCACTTTTTGTTACAACTGAATCCTCGTTTGGGATATAAGGATCTGTTGGGTCAAAATTGCTCTTTTTTCTGCCTAATAATCCAGGAGTTCTTGCCATGTTATACACCAACCTTCATACTTTCAAAAACATTGATACGAGATAATAATTCATCACTAATTTTTTCGTATAGTTCTATTACATTTAAATCATGTCTATCATTTTCAGTAATACCGTTAACATCAAACCTTTTAATACGTTCCATCTGTGGAACGATATTTTTAAATAGGTTTTCTTCACCAAAAATTTCACGAGCATTTTCCATAATGTATTCATCCACTTTACCATTATTTTTTAATAGCACTGGAAGAATACCTACAACTTCAATATCAAGATCATATTGCTCTTTTAATTTTATTAGCTGATTAATGTAGTTCTCTGCACCTGTAAGAGAGCGTTCTTGTGTTTGTAGAGTTATAAGAACATAATCAGAAGCTACAACTGCATTTTTTGTAACTTCAATTGACATAGGTGGAACATCGATAAATATGTAATCGTATTTATGTTTTATTTTCTCAAGTAATCCCTTAAAGTAGAAATCTTCTTCTTCTTCCGAAAAACACGATTTATATAGAAATTTTGCGAAATCTTGAAAATCAACATAAGAAGGAATTAAATGTAAATTTTCCGTTATTTCAATTTCTAATCCATCTAAATTCCCCTCTTGAATCCCTTTCATCAATGTTTTATTTAAAGTTACCTTTTCGTCAGGATTAAGGATAGATTTTGTTAACATTAGAGATTTTGTTGCATTACTCTGTGGATCAAGATCAACAAGTAAAGTTCGTTTCCCTTTTTTTGCGAATTCATAAGAGTTTAATACAGCATTAGTGGTTTTACCAACGCCCCCTTTATAATTCCCAACAGTAATTGTAATAGCCATTTATACCACTCCATTTATTTTCTGGAATATTTCCCTATATCCCTATTTCTATATCTTAGTGAAAAGATTAGAAAAATAGGGAAATATCTAATTATAGAAATAGGGATATTTATATGTTACAAAGAAGATTATAGCAGTGATATGTGGTACATGCAATAGAATCTGTCATTTATACCACTCCATTCATTTTTTGAAAAAGTCCTTATATCCCCATATCCCATGCTCATCAAGCTAAGAAAAGCAAATACCCCAAAACGAGAGAATTGATATTACCAGGTGAGCTGTATAAAATTTTTGTTTTGGGTGCTTTTTAAAAAAGAAACACCCTTCCTATAATTGATGTTGCATAAGTGTAACTTGATGGCAGAAGTATAGAAATAGGGATATTTCTATATTACAAGGAAGAGTATAGTAGTGATAAGTGGTACATACAATGGAATCAGTAATTTTCAAAAGCTCCCCCCTATATCATCATTTCTATAATAAAAGTAGAGACATAGGGAAATATCTATATTATGAGAGAGATTATAATAGTGATGTGCAGTACATACAATAGAATCAGTAACTTTTCAGATGCGCCCTCTATACCACCCTTTCAAATAATAAAAGCAGAAGAATAGGGAAATATCTATATTATGAGAGGAATTATAATAGTGATGTGCAGTACATACAATAGAATCAGTAATTTTTCAGATGCGCCCTCTATACCACCCTTTCAAATAATAAAAGCAGAAGAATAGGGAAATATCCAATTATGGAAATAGGGAAATATCTATATTATGAGAGGGATTATAATAGTGATATGTGGTACATACAATAGAATCAGTAATTTTTTCAAAGACTCCTCCTATGCCACCATTTCTGATAACAAAAGTAGAGGAATAGGGAAATATCTATATTTTAAAGGGGATTATAGCCGTGATATCAGGACTACTTCATTTTGACACTTCCATCCCTAAAGGGGAAAGATGACTTATGTCAGTGGGATTCGTGCTACCAAAAACAGGTCTATTTCTAGATGTCAAAAAACCAAAATAAGATTGTGATACCGTACGAATTTCGTATTAACCGTAGGAACTACGGGATTAGCCTACTAGGATAACCGAAGGATACTTTGCTGTTCGTAGGAATCCCCCACTTCAAACAACCCATAAGGGTGTTAAGTAGAGGGTAGTTCAATTCAACAGAATTTAGGTCACATAAATATAAAAAGACCTTAGGATTATACCTAAAGGTCTTCTTTACTAGTTAGAAATCAAGCTCTTCGTTATCTTCTTCAGAAATCCCACCAAGTACTACCCTAGCGTTAATAATTTTACCTTCTTGCAATATGGGCTCCTCTGTTTTTAAATCTTCTTGTCTTTGTGCGGGAACAAATCCATTAGTAAGTAAAATATCCAATTTATTTTCAACTGTATCTAAAAGATTTAATCTCTGTTCTACATTATCTAATTTCTGCAGTAGTTGCTCATAACGTTTTTCATTTTGTACCAGTTCAACAACAAATGCTGTTAATTGTCTACCATTAGCTTTTTCATTAAGGAGCCTATATACATCTTCAGGCATATTATCAGCATGTAATGCCATTTTTCTATTTTTAGCCATTATCAGCACGTCCCTTTATTTTAACGAATTTACCGAAAGAAATCTCCTTCCTCAAGCGTGTGAAGGGCGATAGCCCAAAGGTAGCTGGGAGATTTCTTTCGGTTTGGCATAGCCAATAACTTTTGATAAACTAGCTATATGAAGTTCTT
>NZ_JBALMG010000228.1:0-13961 GCF_036963225.1 Bacillus sp. JJ783
TTGACAGGGATAAGACCAAAATAATATTTGAACCAGACTCTTTTATTTTCGTTTATTTAGAATACACAATCTTTTTAATCGTTTCTCCGGAAAGAAAATATTCTTCTGCTAATTGATGAATTGCAATTCCACTTTTAAAAGCGTCTTTAATTGCTTTATTTCTTTCATCCAGTTGTTTTCTTCCGCCAGATCGTGTACCCCATTTATAATGTTTTGTTTCTTGTTTTGGAATGTAAATTGTTTCACCTTGTATATACTTTTGAATTTCAGCAATTAAACTTTCCGGTAAAACAGTCGCAGCTTTTACGTATTTCATTTCTGCTCGCCCCTTATTTTTTATGGTTCATTTCAATAAGGTGCAAAGCCAAATATAAAAAATGATACGAGCTCATTTTGGCGATTGATTGTATATTACTTGTCTACCTCACGCAAAGTATCGCCATTTCCATATTTGGCTTTGCATGAGACGCTGCAGTGTCTGGCAATTGAATTGTAATCGCCATATAAGCACCTCCTAATATACCTTTTGCATTTTATTATATGATAAATTCCCTCTCCTTGCATCTTCACAATTTTTGAAGCAACAAGTTACACAGTTTGATATAATACTTTTTAATCGAATCAAAAAGTATAGTGAGGTTGCGTTATGAAGAAGAGAATAATCATTACAATAGTTACAATATTCATTATTACTACAGCTTTATTCGGAACATACAAATTAATGAACGCAAGAAGCTTTCAATTATTTGGAGACTTAACAAATCGCATTAAAACGAATGAAAAAGTGATTGCTTTAACTTTTGATGATGGTCCTACTAACAATGTAAAACAAATATTACCACTACTAGATAAATACAATGCGAAAGCTACTTTCTTTGTTATCGGAAACGAATTAGAAAACAATTTACCATTAGGAAAAGCAATTGTTCAATCAGGGCACCAACTTGGAAACCATACATATTCTCATAATAGAATGGTTTTCAAAACTCCTTCTTTTATTAAAGAAGAAATAGAAAAAACGAACTCGATAATCCGTCAAACAGGATATACAGATGAAATTGATTTCAGGCCACCCAACGGTAAGAAACTAATAGGACTACCATACTATTTAAACAAAAATAATATTGAAACTATCACATGGAATCTTGAACCTGATACTTTTTATAAATCTGCAACTGACAAAATTGACTACGTCAACAAGAATATAAAACCTGGTTCTATCATTTTATTGCACTCTATGTACGATAAATCTAATGAAAATCTGCAGACCATTGAAGGTATTTTAGACTCTTTATCTAAAAAGGGGTATCAATTCGTAACAGTAAATGAACTGCAAAAAAGAGAAAAATAAAAAGGTAGCGTATCATACCAAGATACGCTACCTTTCTTTTTATATAATTCCAAGTACATTTAGGAATACGATAATAATCGCAATTGGTGCAATATAGCGAAGTAAGAATAACCATAATACGAATAGTTTATAGCCTTTATTTTTACTTACACCAAGCTCTTTCATTAATACATCTTTCTTCATTTTCAACGGAACAAAGATGGAAACTAATAAAACACCAAGTGGCATTAGTATGTTACTAACCGCATAGTCTGCTAAATCAAAAATTGTTTTCCCAAATGGTTTCACATCACTTAACAAACCGAATGATAATGCTGATGGTACCCCAACAACAAAGATTAACAACCCAACAATTAAAGCCATTTTTTCACGTTTCCCTTTGCTTTTACCTTTTGTTGTTAAAGATGCAACGCTAATTTCTAACATCGAAATTGCTGATGTAATAGTAGCAAAGAAGAATAGTAATAAGAAAACGATGAAGAATAATTTTCCAAACGCCATTTTACTGAAAATAGCTGGCAATACGATAAATAATAGTCCTGGTCCTTGAGATGGTTCCATTCCAAATGCGAACACAACTGGGAAAATTGCAAGTCCTGCAAGTAATGTAATAACAAGTGTTAAAGCTACGATAGAAAATGCTGAACGCGGTAAACTTTCTTCTTTCGGTAAGTATGAGCTATACGTTACCATAACGGCTACACCGACAGATAGCGAGAAGAACGATTGCCCCATTGCATATAAAATGATTTCTGATGTTACGTTTGAGAAATCAGGTTGTAAGAAGAATCGAACTCCTTCTCCAGCACCGTCTAACGTAAGTGCACGAACAATTAATATAAAGAATAAAACGAATAGCGCTGGCATGAAATATTTATTTACTTTTTCAACACCATTTTGTACACCTTTACTTACGATAAAAATAGTAATAAGGATGAATAATAGCTGCGATCCAACTGCTAAATACGGATTGGAAATGATTTCACCAAACGTAGCTTCGTATGCTCCATTCCCTTCCCATAGTCTACCTGTAATTGCATTCCATAAGTATAATAAAATCCAGCCCCCTACAACACTGTAGAAAGAAAGTAATATGAAACATGTTACAATCCCTAATTTACCTAACCACGGCCATAACGTTTTAGGAGCAATCTCTCTATACGCATCAACAGCCTCTTTTTGTGTACTTCTTCCAATAACGAATTCAGCTAATAATAGCGGTAAACCAATTAATAATGTGAAACCGATGAAAATAAGGAAGAACGCTCCGCCTCCTCCGATTCCGGCCATATACGGGAATTTCCAAATCGCCCCAAGACCAATTGCTGAACCTGCTGCAGCTAATACGAAACCTAATTTCGATGTCCATTGCTGTGAATTCATCTTTTTATCTCCTCTCTTTTTCTATTTTTATTTTACAATTCAGTATTTATATTGTTCTATCAATACTCTTTTCTAATACACTCACTTCCTCCCTAATAAAAAACGCCCCTACGTAAATACGTAGGGACGATATATATCGCGGTACCACCCTAGTTATGAAGATACAACAAAAGTAAGCCCTAAATAAAAACGCCCCTACGCAAATACGTAGGGACGATAAAATATCGCGGTACCACCCTAGTTATGAAGACACAACAAAGTTAAGACCTAAATAAAAAACGTCCCTACGTAAATACGTAGGGACGATATATATCGCGGTACCACCCTAGTTGTGAAAAAAATCTTCACCACTTTATTTGATAACGGTATGCACTACCGTCTTTCATTTCCTCACAATGTGAGATTTATGAAAGATGCTCCAGGACGAACTTCATGAATAATCTATATACTGATTCACACCAACCATCAGCTCTCTGAAATAGGGAGATTTTCACTACTATACCCTTTCATTGCTCAAATATTATTTTCCGAATTGATTACTATCATTTTTATCATACATTAAAAATAGTGTCAACTTATATTTTGAAATTTTATGCATTACATTCTATTTTAAAATTCAAAATATGACTTTTAAATGAATAGTATTAGAACATTTATGGTTTATACTGTATTAACTTCTCTAACAGGTTTATAGTAGTATACGATAAATGCAAGGCAGCACGAGTAGGAGGAAAGAATTTTGTCTACTTCAAAAGTTTTAAAGGGTACTGCTTTATTAAGCGGTGCAACAATGATTTCACGAATTTTAGGTTTTATATACTTTTTCCCCTTTCAATTATTAGTTGGAACGCAAGGGGTCGCTTTATACGGATATGCATACTCTTGGTACGGTATTTTATTAAGCTTTTCAACAGCTGGTATTCCAATTGCCGTCTCAAAATTTGTTGCAAAACATAATGCGCTTGGTGATTATAGTACAAGTAAAAAATTGTATAACTCGAGCGTAAAATTGATGTTGTTTATGGGCTTTTTAGGATTTTTAACTTTATTTATTGGAGCACCGTACATATCACAATTTATTATTCGCTCGAAAACACCAGATCCACAATTTATCGCCGACGTAACACTTACAATGCGAGCATTAAGTTTCGCGCTTATTATCGTACCAGCTATGAGTGTTACACGTGGTTATTTCCAAGGCTTTCAACATATGAAACCAAGTGCTGTTTCTCAAGTTGTGGAACAAATTGCGCGCGTTGTTTTCATTTTAGTTGGTAGCTTCATCGTCTCCAAAATATTAGGAGGTTCAGTAGCTTCTTCTGTTGCAGTTGCTACGTTTGGCGCTGTTATCGGGGCACTTGCCAGCGTCTCTATTTTAATGCTGTACTGGAAAAAGTATAACGGATTAAAGCCTCCTGAAGGTGAATTCAAGTCAAGGGCATCCGATATTCCATTAAAAAATATTTATATGGAATTACTTCGATATGCAATCCCAATTGTATTTGTTGGTATTGCAATTCCACTCTATACGTTAGTAGATCAATATACCGTAGCTGATGTCCTTAGAGCGATGGGAGAGCCTTTAGAAACCGCGAATGCCGTTTTCGCTTATATAACGAACTATGCACAAAAGTTAATTATGATTCCGGCTTCACTTGCAACTGGATTCTCATTAACGATAATTCCAGCTATTACGAAATCTTATACAAGCGGGAAGCTAGATGAATTGCAAGGACAAATTTCAAAGATATTTCAAGTATTGCTATTCTTCACTATCCCAGCCGCATTCGGTTTAGCAAGTATCGCTTACGATGCATTCCGCATGGTTTATGTAAATCCTGAAATTGCACTTGGTGGATCACAATATTTAATTTCATTTGCACCGTCTGCTATATTAAGTGCGATTTTCACAGTTTCAGCAGCCATATTACAAGGAATTGATTATCAAAGAAAAACAATGATTGCATTTTCAGTCGGTATTCTCGTTAAAATTGTGCTGAACACACCACTTTTACACTTATTCGGTGGACATGGCGCTGTACTTGGAACAATTCTTGGATATCTCATTTCAAATATTATTATGTTGTACTGCATCGTTAAGTTTGCGAAATTTAAAATTGGCGAAACAGCAAAAACAGTATTTCTTATTACGATTTACTCCGCGGCAATGTCTGCTGTTGTAATCGCATTAAGAGCATTTATAAGCTGGATTATTCCTGGCCAATCTTATATAGAATCACTGATTATTGTGTTTATATGCGCATCAGCAGGAGGACTTGTTTATCTTTTATTCGTATTAACAAGTGGACTTGCTTCGCATATTCTCGGTGATCGTATTCAACGTTTGCCTGTATTAGGAAAGTTAGTAAAATAAAAAACAAGAGATGTAACGCGTTGTTACATCTCTTGTTTTATCACTTCGCATATTGAATATGCTTTTGTTGTTCAACGATATTTAACTCCGGAGCATATTGTTCTACTAAATGTAATACCTCTTCAATTAGCACTTCTAACTCCTGTACACTATACTCCGGTTTCCTTATCAACGTATTCGCCATACGCTCATATAAATTTTCAGGTTTAATACTCATTCGTTCCACATTATATGGCATCCATTTAAATGCAGGATGGTGCACGTACATTCTATTCAAACCGAATAAAACACCGAATAAATCCCTTTGCACTTCACAAATGACATCATATAGCATAAGCCAATCTTTACGTTTTAAAAGCGCCTCTCGATTATGCCAACGCTTGCTAAACCAAAGATTTTCTGAAATCATCCTTTTCGCCAGTTCTTCTGGATATGTTTCGACTCTATCTTTTAGAGCATGTACTTTCACTTCTCCATACAAACTCACACCATCATCAACCGATGATACAATACATTGTTTCTCATAATTTATATCATACTGCTCTACAACTTCTGAAATAACCTTTTCTACTGTCACTGTTAAAAAATTACTAATTTCTAGTTTAATTCCTTCTTTCGTCAAATACGTTTCCGACCATTCTTCTTCCTCATAAGAATAATATGACAAAATCGTTCCACCAATACTATGTATAGGATTTTGCCGCTCTTCATCTTCAGGTGGAGCTGACCATAAAATATGTAATTCGATATCAGAATGTTCATCTTCTAATTTTCTCGCTACAGAACCTGCTAAAATAATAGCTTCGACTTTCGGGTTTTCCCTATAAATCTCCGATATTTCTATCGCTTTCTCTTTTAATCCCATTTCATTTCCCCCTATAACTATACCCTTCTCCTTTATTTACATTTATTTATTTCAATATTGCATCTTGTATTCCCTTGACCACTTTCACTTTTTTGAAATTCACTTAATCAAATTTCTACCCAATAACGCTGAACAATTTCGCCAGAATTAGAAGAAACTACTTCATTTTCTAACACACCGCCAACCTTTTGGATTGTTTTAGCCGAACCAATATTTGCTTTATCACAAGTTATTAACACTTTCTTCAATCCTAATTTTTGCGCCTCAGCCAATGAAAGTTGCAGTTGCTTCGTAGCGTAACCTTGGCGACGCTTATTCGGATGGACACTATAACCAATATGACCACTTTCCAGCAATAATTCTGGATTTAATCGATGTCGAATATTCACAAAACCTATTAATTCTCCTTTCTCCAAACTTAAAAACTGACTAGACGGCACTCGATTAAATGGTAAGTTTTCGCCGGCTTCTTGTATACTCACTTTTTCAAACCATTCATCAAGAGAATCAAAATTTTGTATAGAACAACTACCGTGCGGTTGTTCTCCTGAATTTAAAAATGCCTGCCGATACTCCATAATTTGTTCGCTATATTCATATGTTGGTTTCAATAGTTTCATTGTTATTCTCTCCACTCACCCATTCTCTATTTTTCTAAAAGAAACACCTTAATAGCGGATTTTCATCCTACTACTAAGGTGCTTCTATCACTTTTATTCAAATAGCCCCATACTTAAATAACGTTCCCCTGTATCAGGTGCAATACATAAAACTTTTTTACCAGCACCTAGACGCTTCGCTATCATAATTGCGGCGTAAACAGAAGCTCCTGAAGATGGCCCTACTAGTAATCCTTCTTGTCCTGCTAAGTTCCTCATTGTAGTTAATGCCTCTTCATCTGCAATTTGAATAATTTCGTTATACACTTCTGTATTTAAGTTTTTTGGAATAAAACCAGGACTTGTTCCGACTAGTTTATGAGGGCCTGGAACACCACCAGATAACACTGGTGATCCTTTCGGTTCTACTACTGCAATATATAAGTTTGGTAGTTTCTCTTTTAATGTTTCACCGGTCCCTGTAATTGTTCCACCTGTTCCTGCGGTTGCTACAAATGCATCAAGCTCTCCATCCATTTGTTCATAAATTTCAAGTGCAGTCGTATAACGATGAACATCCGGATTTGCTGGGTTTTCAAATTGCTGCGGAATAAAACTATTTGGAATTTCTTTTTGTAACTCTACCGCCTTCGCAATTGCTCCTGGCATTCTTTGTTCTGCCGGTGTTAAAACTACTTCTGCGCCGTATGCCTTCAATAAATTAATACGCTCTTTGGACATATTGTCTGGCATAATTAAAATTGCTTTATATCCTTTGGCTGCTGCATTCATCGCTAAACCAATTCCTGTATTTCCACTTGTCGGTTCAATAATTGTATCACCCGGCTTAATGAGACCGTGTTCCTCCGCAATATGAATTAAATTAAAAGCAGCACGATCTTTCACACTGCGTGACGGATTAAACATTTCCAGTTTTACATACACATCCGCCGCGTCTTCTGGAATAAATTTAGATAATCGAACGACAGGTGTATCTCCTATTAATTCTGTAACGTTTTCACATACTTTCATAGCGCATCTCCTATTCTATCGTTTTCTTATCATTTGGCAGTAACCATGAAGTTAGTCCAATTAATGGTAAACAACTACATAATAGCATAATAAACTGAAGACTATACATATCAGCCAATTTCCCAAGAACTACAGCACCTAATGCTCCAAGGCCAAACGCAAGGCCGACAATTAATCCAGATACCATTCCAACTTTACCTGGAACAAGTTCTTGTGCATATACAACGATTACACTAAAACTACTAGAACTAATAAATCCGATGCATAAAAACAACGGTACAACCCACATAAGAGAAACGTGCGGTAACAATAGTGCAAGCGGTGCTGAACCGAGCATCGAAAAGACAATGATCTTTTTCTTACCGAATCGATCCGCTAGCGGACCACCAAAGAAAGTACCTAATACACCAGCAATCATAAAAGCAAAGACGAAATACTGTGCATTTTTTATCGATAAACCGTAATGCTCTATTAAATAAAATTGATAGAAATTCCCGATACCAGCACCGTACCAAGAACGTACGAATGTTAAAAAAACAAGAAGTATAATAACAAATTTAATGTGCGTACTTACAATCGCATTTTCAGCCTCAAGTGCAGCCCTCTTTTTCCTTCTTACAGCACCAGTCGCTAATTCATTTTTATACCAATTTGAAACAAAAAGTAACAATACAATCCCTACCGCTGCGAAAGCAGTAAAACCTAGAGAACCAATTTGACCTAGTGGAACGAAAATGAGCGCTGTAAAAATAGGTGCTAGCGAATTCCCTGTATTTCCTCCCACTTGATAAATCGCTTGTGCTAAACCACGTTTGGCACCTGCTGCCATATAAGCAACCCGGGCACCTTCTGGATGAAAGACTGCGGAACCTAATCCAATAAATAAAACAGAAATAATAACAATAATAAAATTCGGGGCAAACGCGAGCCCAATCATCCCAAGCATGCTCGAAAACATACCGAGTGGTAATAAAAATGGTGACGGCTTCTTATCTGAATACATACCAAAAACCGGCTGCATAATCGATGACGTCATATTTAACGCGAACGCTATCCACCCTACTTGCATGTAGGATAAATTCATCGTTTTTTCCAAAATAGGAAACAACGCTGGCACAACTGCTTGCATCGAATCATTTAAAAAATGTCCGAAACTAATCGCAAATAATATTCGATATATCGTCGGTGTTTCCACTGCACTTTTTTGTGAAACTGCCTGCATATACGAATCTCTCCTTCCTGTACAAAATATATATTTATTACAGTAAGTGTAATAAATTCTGAGTTTTGAAACATTTCTATTCTATACTGGTTTCGTTTCTATTTCCAGAAATTCAACTTGTAAAAAAATATATTTTTTCTATATGCTTTGTCGGATTTATTTATATGAACTCTCTGTATTTTCTTTTATACTAAGGCAGGACGAAAGGAAGGCTTGCAACTATGAAAAAATAGACGACCCTAAAGCATATTAGGATCGCCTTTTTTATTAAATAGAAAAACGCTTATACTTCTCATAATCACTCGTCTTACATTCTAGTGCCATTTTCGTACCTTCGTTTTCATAACTCGTAGATAAAACGTGTGCATGATTGTTGAAATACGAAACTACCTGTCCTTGATCATATGGAATTAACATTTCACACTTCGTATACTCTTTATAAATGTGTGAACGAACCACTTCTACAAGCTCTTCAATTCCAACATGTTTCTTCGCAGATAGATAAACGCGATCTTCTTGCACTTTTGGAATTTCAACATCTATCAAATCTGATTTGTTATATGCATAAATCGTCGGGATATTTTTCACGCCAATTTTCTTTAACGTTTCATTTGTAATATCAATTAATTGCTCATAATTGGGATTTGAGTAATCTACGACGTGAATGAGTAAATCTGCTTCCGCCACTTCCTCTAGCGTTGAACGGAATGCTTTCACAAGATGATGCGGTAATTTACTTACAAATCCAACTGTATCCGTTAATAAAAATGATTTATTATCTGGCAAATCAATATTTCGTACAGATGTTTCTAACGTCGCAAATAACATATCTTTTTCAAATACTTGTTTCTCTACAGTTCCATTAAAAATTTCAAGCATCGTATTCATTATCGTTGATTTACCTGCATTCGTATATCCTACTAATGACACTACTGGAATTTCATTTTTCTTACGTTGTTTACGCTGCGTTTGGCGCTGCGCAACAAGTGCTTCTAATTCTTTATTTAGAGCTGCAATTTGTTCTTCAATTTTACGACGATCTAATTCCAACTTCTTCTCACCGACACCTTTATTTTTCGTGCCAACTCCCCCGCTTTGTCTTCCTAAAGATTCACGAAGACCAATTAAACGAGGCATCATGTACTGAAGATGGGCCACCTCTACTTGCAACTGTGCTTCTTTCGTTTTCGCACGTTGCGCAAAGATATCTAAAATTAAAATGGTACGATCAATTACTTTACAATCTAAATCTTCTTCTAAATTCCGAATTTGTGAAGGAGATAATTCATCATCAAAGATGACCATATTTGCATCTGCTTCTTTCACATACGCTGCTACTTCTTCAATCTTCCCTTTTCCAATATAATGCGACGGATTTACTCGTTGTAAATTTTGTGTCACTTGACCGATTACTTCCACATCACAAGCTTCCGTAAGATTTGCTAACTCTTCCATCGAATATGCAAAATCAGCTTCCTTACCTAAATTTACTCCAACTAATATTGCTCTTTGTAATAATTCTTCCATATATTTATTCCTCCATTTCGATTACGCAAAATAAAAAACACAGGTCACTGCCCGTGTTTTCGTAAACGGATAAGGGTTCACCAAAGAAATAGAAGAAAGCAGTGCTTTCGTCCTATCCATGGTCAAAAAGTCCTAAGATAGTATACGTATCCAACAAGTGTTCACCTATACTAGCCCATTCTATTTATAAAGGCAAAACAAAAAGAGGGCGTATTCGTCCCTCCCTCTTTTTCACATATAAGCTTAATAAAGGGTTCCTTTAAAATAGGCAGACCAATCCCGTTCACTCTGCACACAGACAGAGTCTTTGAGCGCTATTCAATTATCGGCACAAAGTATTGAGACGTAATCTGATTAAGATCAAAGGAAGCCCCTCCGTTCATTTTAAGTTACATAAAGTGTAGCATAAGTAATTCGCTTTCACAAGATTAAACCACCTATAGAAACAGAAAGAAAATCTTTATATTTTTACTTTAATCGTCATTTTTTGCGATTTCTTCTCACAATGAAAATAACAACAATTATTAATAACACACCTATAGAAATGATAGTCACTTGCCACCAACTTAAACCGCTCACCATTTCATCTTTTAAATCCACTTTCTTCGTCGGAACAGATTCCTTCGCAATTTGAGCTAAAGCCTTTTTCTTAGCCTCTGCCTCATCTAACCTCTTTGTCCCACTGCAGATAGATGTCTCTAATTTCCCCTCTCCTCTATATGAAGAAAAGACTAAGTACTCTCCTCCCTCTGCAAAAGGAAATCCACAGCTGCTCACACTTGTATATATAATAATTTGCGAAGAACTTGTCCCTTTCCAAATTTTCTTCACTTCAAATAATGTTTTAATTCCGCCTCCATCTTTCTCTTGAACTTCTAACACCTTACCTTCAAACACTACATCAGTTTTTTGAAATGCATCTTCTGGTGATACGTTACTACAGTCACAAGCATAAGATTTCTCTGACAAAATAAAAAAAGTAAAGCTACAAATTAAAACAAGAAACAACAAATAAACGATTCTTTTCAAGAATCTCAGACCCCTTCACATTATCAATTTTAGAAGCTTTCCGTATATTATTTTTACGTCATTCGCCAAATTCCTCCATAGTGAATTAAACATTATCGTTTCAATACAATAAAAGTCTTTATCGACATTTTTATAACCTGATATTATTATCAGGTTATAAAAATAAGTTAGGAGATGTTCCTATGAATTCTAAATCTCGTATTACTGCAATTGGTACTTATGTTCCAGATCAAATATTGTCTAATAACGATTTAGAAAAGATAGGAAATTAATTAACGGAGATATACTTTTACTGTACGGTTTTGGCGGTGGACTTACGCATTTAGGGCTTATCGTGGAGTGGGATTTAAACTGAAATTTTCTTTTATACAACTAACATTACGGTAAATGAAATTATATAAACGATTTTCTGAATTTATCTATCACAACTCAAAGTATATCAACGATTCCAGTTAGACTATTAGTTAATTGCAAAAAAAAGCTGCATTCAAAGATTGGTTACCTCCCTTTGAATGCAGCTTCTTTTATCTTAATTTTATTTACCTGCCCGAGACCATATCACAACTGGAATAAGCAGTAAGGCTATAGCTCCTCCCGCTAATGATAATGCTGCATAACTTGAATTCGCTACTATCATTCCTGACATTGCTCCCCCAGAAGCTCCTGCCAGTGCAATAAACACATCTATTTTCCCTTGTGTTTTTGCACGTGTGGAAGGCTCCGTTGAATCAACAATTTGAGCAGTACCACTTATTAATCCGAGATTCCATCCTAATCCAAGTAAAGAAAGAGCAACGATTAATAGTATTAAAGAATCACTCGGTGCTATCGCAGCTATGACACCAGCTGCAAGTAAAATCACCCCACCAGCAATACTCATCGCTGTTCTACCAACTTTATCAATAAGAATTCCTGTAACAAGTGATGGAAGGTACATTGCCCCTACGTGGAATCCAATGACTAGCCCTACTTCACTTAGTCCATGACCATGGTGTCCCATGTGAACTGGAGTCATAGTCATAATCGCAACCATCACTATTTGAGTAAGTATCATAACGATTGCTCCGACGGTAATGCCCCTTTTATTTTCTAACGTTTCATTAGTTACCGATTGTCCTTTATATGTATGTTCCTGTTTATATGTTTCTATTATGTTAGCAATAATTAACGGATCTGGACGAAGCATAACGAAGAGTACCAGGCCCGCAAGTATAAATGCCGCTGCCGATAATATGAACGGACCAGCTAGTTCAGGAATTCCAATTGAATGGGCAAAATCCCCCATTACACCTACTAAATTTGGCCCCGCTACTGCACCGAAAGTCGTCATAACCATCGTAATACTAACAGCAGTTGCTCGTTGCTTCTTATTCGCTAAATCTGTACCAGCATAACGAGCTTGTAGATTCGTAGCTGTACCCGCACCATAAATAAGCAAAGAAACAAGTAAGAGAATAATACTATTTGTTAAAGCTGCCATTACAACACCAATAGCCCCAAGTCCCCCTACCATAAAACCTGTCGCAAGTCCTACCCGGCGTCCATATCGTTGTGAAAGCTTTCCTACTATAAAAGCTGCTACCGCAGATCCCAATGTAAACATAGCAGCCGGTAATCCTGCATATGCATCTGTTCCAAGCATTTGCTGTGCAAGAAGTGCACCTACTGTAATTCCAGCAGCTAATCCCGCCCCGCCAAACATTTGTGAAATACTTACGATTATTAACGTTCGTTTATATAATTTTTGTTGCTCTTCTTCTGTATACATACGCTTACTTATTAAAGCATCTGCTGTATCTATCATTTCCTCACCCTCCCTATGAAACTAATATCTCTTGTTAATGTACTATAAAACAACAAAATCCCAAAATTTAAAGCGCTTAAATTTATCCATATTTCGTTACTCCTACACCTTAAATAATGCTAAGTCCCTTTCGTGAAGAAACTTAGCAAAAAAATTATTGTTTCCAAATAATGATTAAAGTGCGATTTATTATAAATACCATTCCAAGAATAATAGCTAAGGTTATTTGATCAACAACATATAGAGCAACTGAGGTAACTCCAAACAATATGATTTCCAACATAAACCTATATGGTTCTGGCAGTTTTAATGATGCTTTAGGTGCAATGAAAATCCCCCATATTGTCGCAAAAAGTAGTGGTGAGCCAATGCCAAAAATAAATTTCACATATACACTTTCCCAAAATTGAAAGCCCCAATAACATAGTGATGTAAGAGCACATAATTCTAGAAAAAATCGAATCGCTAAATTTATAGGTTTTATAAACATTTAAAGAACACCCCTTTGAAAAATATGTTTAAAATCCTATGAAAATAATATTATGCATCCGTTATTTGAACTTGATACGTGCCCATTCATGACATGTAAAAAACAATTATACAACTTATTAATATTATTCAGTTTATCTTTCTAAACTTCGAAAACTTGATCTTGACGGATAATGAATGAAAGCAAATACTTAATGACAGTGATACATATGCCTATAATCACAAAATAAAGAACTCCACGGTTTACGTTTCGCCCATTACCGAGGAGTTCCCAAAATAACTCTAT
>NZ_JBALMG010000229.1:0-1886 GCF_036963225.1 Bacillus sp. JJ783
CCGAGATACGTGTAAAAATGGGTCATAGCCTGGATTTTATTTCCATAACATGACCCGTATATTTTTTATACAGGTATATTCTCTTCTATTGGCTGTGGAATGTTTTTTAAATCAATCACATAATCGCCAAAACGTTTTAGATGTTTCGTCATATATGGGCTTAACATCACTAGATCTTCTCGTGAGAATTGATAACCTTCTCTTTTGAGCTGCCACAAAATCATAGTTATATCAACAACATTTTGAAAAATGACTGCATTGGCAACGAGATCATTATACTTAATTCGTTTTTCTTGTTCTACTGGATCATTTTCAGTAATAATCCCATCCCCGCCAAAGAATAACCATTTTGAAAAACCATTATATGCTTCCACTTTATTCGTACTAGCTGTAATTTGCTCTCTTAATTTCATATCTGAAATATACCTAAGAAGAAATATCGTTCGAATGACTCTGCCTAGCTCTCGAAATGCTTGGTATAGTCGATTCTTTTTACTATTACTACTCAATTTTCTAAGAAGAGTTGAGGGTAGTATCTTTCCAGCTTTTATAGACAAAACAACTTGAAATAAATCTTGCCAAGGGGTCTCAATTAACTTCCAATCAATTACATCACTAAATAAAGGATCTATATGTTTATATTGAATATGCTTGTTTGGTCTAAAAAATTTTAAGTCTTTCCAATTCCGAATTCTAGGCATTAAATTGATTCCTAATAGATAAGAAAGTGCAAAGACGGGGGTAGACTGACCTTGTGTATCAGCATGAATCGTATCAGGTTGGATATCAGACTGGTTTTTAAGCAACCCATCAATAATATAAACAGCTTCCCAAACCCCGCAGGGGATAAAATGGCTAAATAAAGCAATATAATTATCCGAAACATGATGATAGGCTATTCCTCCATAGCCCCCATATCGGATGTGGTATTCTGACAGTAAGTTTTCTTCATATAAATCATATTTTGTTCCATCAGCGGCGGCTGTTTTCCCACTTCCCCATAGTTTTGGAAGGCTAAATAGGTTGTATTGATTTAAAATATCTTGAATTGAGGCATCTAATTTTTTGGCACTGATATGTCTACGGTTTACAAAAGAAATCATATGAGGTGTTACTATATTGCGCATATGTTTAGCAGTTTGGGCTGGCCCTAAATTACAACCATACCCAAATGAAGTAATAATATAACGTTCGATTGGATGCTCTAATTTAGGTTCAGATCCTGAAAAGGGGCCGAAATGTCTTGTACAATGCGTCCAGTGTTCAATATTACAAAGTATATCGAGAATCGTTCGTTCCGGTAGTCGTTGTATAATTTCTTTTTCTAAAATTTTACTACTCTTAGAAGACTCTTTTCGTACCATACGTTTCAGGATTGGTTCTCCATCTTCAGTTATGATAACTTGCCCATTATTAGGGTAGTTTAGGTCAACAGTTTTTGCGGCGGATGTTAGCCAACTTTTTAACCGATTAACAAAATCAGTAGGTGAGGAAGGTAATTTTAATTCATTACAATAATCTTCAACCATCGATTGGCATTCTTCCCATGGAAGTAATTGTTGTCTATAATCTGCATATTTCTCAGAACCTTTCACACTAAGGTCTCCCGTCTTTAATTCTGAGGCTAAATAAGAAAATATACAGATTTCAAGACGTTTACGGTAAAGTAAATCCGTACTTTTTTCAACGCGAATTGTATGTTTCCACTGTTCGCTGGCAAATGATAAATCAATATCGCTAGGTAGATGTTCAACCTTACGGTTTTCGTTCTCTAATAAAAATTTCAAAGCGTGTATGAGGGAATAATCTTGAGTTGTTGAGTCAATTTCTAGTAATGTAATGAGTCGAAATAATGTTTTTCTATGATTCTTATAGAATTTTTCTAA
>NZ_JBALMG010000229.1:1898-3900 GCF_036963225.1 Bacillus sp. JJ783
AGTGGTAGATAATTATTTCCATTGTATGAGGATATTGCTGTACAGTCTTGTTTTAAAGCTTCTATACCACCTTTCGCTTCAAAAAGTTCAGTAATTTTGCTGCCAATTTGTGTATTATCATCATGCATATCTGTTGTTTCTAAAACTTCACTCAGTACAGAAATAAGATTTTCACTTATGGAACGATGCTGCTCTCTCAAAAGGGAAAGTTCCTCTTTTCCTTTCTTATGAATGATTCCCATCCTTTTTAAAAACATTTCTACAAGGTTATCCCTAGTTGTAATTTGTGACCGATAAATAGTTGATAACAACAGCATATATCTTTTGGGAGGAGCGAAGTCCTTTATTTCTGAAGCATCTAAAGAATTCGCTTCAGCAGCAAAGTGCTTCAATTTAGAATTTGGAATGTCTTCTAATAAATCATGAATGTTTGGAAGGAAAGACATAATAAATGAAAGTCTGTTTTGTAAATCTTTCATATGAGTAATAGAAGGGCTTTTGGGAACTTCTTTAAAATAATTATAACCAGAATGTTGAGTTTCTTTTGACGTATGAAGTAATTGATCGAGTTTATCTTTTTCTATATTAGACAAACGAGCGAGAATTGTATTACAAAGACGATTATTAACCAGCGTTCTCACTCGACGTGCAAGCCGATCTAGTGTACTGAATGCTGGTAATTCATAACGTTCCTTAATTAATTCTTCAATAGAAACATTAATAAGGTCAGCGGGGTTATCCATCACTTGAGATGCTTTATATATTGCATTAGTAGCAATATGTAAAGCATCCTTCCCAAAGGGCAATACTTGCAAATGCTCACGAATTGCTTTCTGGTGTCGATATATGGACTTTGTTCGGAAGTTTGGTTCGGTTTCATTTGATATACGCAAACTCGAACGGATGTGATGAATTATCACAGATGGAATATCTTTTGGACGTGGAAAATAACCTAGTCGTTGGAAAGACTTTAGCATAACTAAAAGGCTAAAGACCGGAATAGTTCCACGTGCTACTCTATGGGCAAATTGGTTCTCCTCATATGTGACGGTATAAATCTCTTTCAGTTCTTTTCGAGTTAAGTTTTGTTTAAACCTTGGATAGGCTGTACGTTCAATTGAGGTCAATGTAATTCCTCCTACTATACTAAAATCAAAACTATATGTATTTTACTGTTGCATCTTACGGTACAAAGTCATTCTCGAGATACCAGCTTTCTCGGCGGCATCTGTACGGCTCATACCTTGATTAATAAGATATAAAGCGTAATCTACCTTTTCCTCATCGGTTTTTGGTCTTCCAGGATGTTTCCCTCGTTTCCTTGCAGCCTCAATCCCTTCCTTTGTCCGTTCAGAAGTTAAATCTCGTTCAAATTGAGCAATACCAGCGAAAATAGTAAACAACATTTTTCCATGTGCTGTTGTTGTATCAAGCCATGATTCCTTTAGACTTTTCAAGTGTGCTCCTTTTTGAGAAATTTGTTCCGTAATTTCAATGAGATCTTTTGTAGAACGTGATAATCGAGTTAAATCGGTTACAACGACTGTATCTTCTGGACGAAGAAATTCCAGCATACTATTTAATTCCGGCCGGTTTCGTTTTGTACCGGTTATTTTTTCGAAGAAAATACGGTCGCATCCAAATTCTTCAAGCTGTTTCTTTTGACGATCTAAATTTTGATCTAATGTAGAAACACGCATATAACCAAACTTCATATTTATCATCCCCTTCACCGACTATTGTACCAAAAACGATTAAATGGGGATATTGTTACAAATAATATTGTTACATATTTTTGTTACACTCAGTATGCAAGTTAATTAGACTAAAAGTTTATTAATAATGACCGTAACAAAAATGGTCGTTTTTGTTACACGGGAGCCGTACCTCTTATTTCTTTTGATTGTCATATCTATTGTTATCTCTTTTTAATAGGAAAATATGATGTTTTTAATAAACTTTCATAAAACTACTTGTTTGTTCAAAAGAAATAAGAGATAAT
>NZ_JBALMG010000230.1:0-1314 GCF_036963225.1 Bacillus sp. JJ783
ATATGAATGAGAATATTAACCTGCTTTTTAGATTTTAGTATAAATTATTTAGGGTTTTATTTTATTGCTAGCTTTATAATATAATACACAAATTTATTACCTGTTTTTGTAATTTAAGCACCTAATATTAGGAAAAGAGAATATTTTATAATTAATTTACAGCATAAATAAAACATAAATTTTGTCTATGTTTTAAACAATATGTATTTTGGAGGAGGTTAATTTGTTTTTTTCAAAACTCATTGATCGATACGCCTTGTATGATTTGCACAAAAAAAGAAGTGTAGAGTTTCAGTATACTTCTCTTTCTAACACCTCACTAGATATAAAGGACATAGAATTTTTTTATAAAGTAAAACCATCTGATATTCATTTTAACATTAAGCATTCAAAACAGGAAAAGGAATACATGGTTGGACAATTCAAATATAAAAGCTCGGTTCAATCTGATGATTCACGCAACGATTCTGTAACTGGAGAATTATTCTTACATAAAAATGAAAATGCGCCTCATGTCATCTTTGTTCATGGTTGGAGAATGGATTCTAACGAACGTGTAAAAAAAATATTCCACGACCATATGACCAACTTGAGGTGGAATATGTATTATTTCACTCTACCATATCATTTTGAAAGAAAACCCAACCAATCCTTATTTAGTGGAGAGTACATGGTAAGTGCCAATATTGAACGAACTGTACAAGCAACCAGACAAGCGGTAGCTGATTTACGAACTTTGATCAAATGGATTAAAGCAAATAAAAATGGTCCCCTGATTCTAATAGGAATCAGTTTAGGTGGGGTTATTACTAACCTAACATCTCTTGTTGAACCAGAAATTGATGTATTAGCATCCATTTTCTACGCAAATCGACTTTCTTATTCAATTTGGAAGACAAATCCAGGTAGATTTATTAGAGGAGACTTGGAACACCATGGTGTAACGTATGATGAATTAATAGATTATTGGAAAATCACTGAACCGAGTCAAGCGTTACCAAAAGTAAAAAAAGAAAATATTTTATTAATTTCAGGTAAGTACGATCTATATGTGCACTCTGAGGATACAGACTATTTGTGGGAATCCTGGGAAAGACCTACGAGATATATTTATACATGTGGACATGCCGGGATTGTTCTTAAACGTAAAAAAATTGCAACTGATACTATCAATTTTATTCAGAATCGATTGAACTCCCCACACTTCCCCAAAGACATACATTAAAGTGAGGGATTACTAAGTATAGAATCTTATACTTTTGACACTCCCCCCCTAAAGGGACTAGCTGACTAACGTCAGTGGGATTCTTGCTA
>NZ_JBALMG010000231.1:0-1045 GCF_036963225.1 Bacillus sp. JJ783
AAATAGCGGGATAAATGAGAAGTACCGGTATTCTTCATGGGAAGGATGCCGGTATTTTTTATGTGGTTCCGGTGCAAATGTTACCTCTATTCCAAATAGTTGATAAATAAACTGCACTTCATTTTAGACAGACTTGTCCAGCAATTAATTCTACAATTTATTAGGCAGTCAGATGATATTGATGGAATTAGTTACTTCTCTACTAAAATAGATAACTACTCATTAGAAATATCTGAAGTCTATAGAAACTTCGCTTTCCCTGTACAGGGAAAGCAAAAAGAAGGACTATGTCCAATTCTTAAAAATAAATTTGAAGTTACTGATGCAGTACCATGGAAGATTCAACCAGGTTCGGAAAGGGCTGCGAGTGATTCAGACGAATGACTCGCAGCTACCTCAATCATAGATCATGTCTAATGAACCTGTTGAAATTTACACAGGAATACTTGAAACGCAAAGGAATTTTACAATTGAATCTGTTTTATTCGCCCAATTGTGTGGTGTTGTTGAGTCTAGGAAAATACAATCATAAGGAGTCAAAACATGTTCCTCTTCGTCAATGATAATCGTCAGTTTTCCTTCTAGAACGTATAGAAATTCTTGCCCCGAATGTGAATAAGATTCCTCTTTTTTAGCACCTGGGTTAAGCAAAACTAAAATAGGATTAAATAGTGGATTTTCAATGTTGCCCGCTAAATCCCTATAAAAAAATTGGTTATGTAGAGCGTTCGTCTTACTAATGATATTTCTCATAACTGTTGGTGTTGTCTGCTTTTCTGGCTCTGAAAAAAAGTAACTCGGATTGACACCAAGTGCTTCAGAAACTTTTTTCAATGATTCGAGCGTTATGGATGATTTTGATCGTTCGACTTGTGATAAAAAGCTGATTGAAAGATTCGTCTGATCAGCAATTTGTTTTAATGTTAACTTACGTTCTTTTCTCAAACTCTTTATTTTTACTCCAATTAAATCGTTCACTTTTCTCCACTCCCGTTACTGACATTAATCATGATTACTATTCTAGGAAATTTTATCCCGCTATTTG
>NZ_JBALMG010000231.1:1076-1283 GCF_036963225.1 Bacillus sp. JJ783
TCAGTGGGGGATGAAGAAAGCCCTCACTGATTAAAGTTTTATTTTATTTAGTAAGGTGCTGTATGTAACCTCACGATAAAATAAAAAAGTTAGTTAAGATATTTTTGAATAAATGTATTTTAATGGTTAGTTTATAGATTGTTGAACTGATTAGCTATATTAAAACCCCTTATATTTAGGTTTGGTACTTTTGTCCAAATCCTAAAT
>NZ_JBALMG010000232.1:0-296 GCF_036963225.1 Bacillus sp. JJ783
TCATTATATTAATCAATAACCTCTGAAAGCAAATATCACATATAAGTAAGTGCCAATACCATAAGTAATTAAAATAATTAAAGTAACGAGCGGTTTTTCTTTACACTTTTGTACATCCTTTGAAAGTCCCCACAGAAGAAGTAAAATAGTCAATTGAATTGTAATAACTTCTGATTCAGCTATTAGGGTGGTTTCTGTAACGAATACTATTCATGTTCCTAATACCATATGTATAGCTGCGATAGCTATCAACTTAAGAAAAGGTATAAAATAACGAAATTTGTACACCCTTTCAT
>NZ_JBALMG010000232.1:422-2486 GCF_036963225.1 Bacillus sp. JJ783
AAGCGCTTAATAAGCGTTGGAACGAACGAATTATAGCCTTCCTTAAAAAGTTATTTCTGTATGCCTTCCGGCAAAAAGTTTGTTCCGCCACATCATTATCCAGTCTCTTTACACGAATCCGTATTTTGGAATCAATATCCTTTCAACTATCTTCTTCCTATGCCGAAATTTATTAAGACTTTGGAGGAGGTTCTGAAGCGATTGTGAAGATTCAATTGGAGTAGGAGCTACTTTCGGGAGAGTTTCTAGGGATGACAGCAGACCACGCTTTTTGTACTTTACAATATCCTGTTTCAGTGCTTAACAGGCTTTTCCGAGGTGTTTCCAAAAAAAATGTAAAAAGCGTCTCCGATGTTTTTGACATAAGAGACACATCTCTAAAGTTACTGGCTATGGCCTGAAAGATGCTCTTTTTGTATTATTAGTACATTATGTGATGCACAAAATTACAAATGAAAAATAAAATAATGAATTAAAGGTGATATTTGTTTATTTCGAATGTACTAGAAAATTTTAATATAGGTGATGGGAAATGAACCTACGCGATTTAGAATTGACAGGGGCATGGTTTCAAGTAGGAGGAAATCTTATAGCAGCTATTGGAACAACTAGAGGGTTTGCAGGAGAAGAAAAGATTGAGTCGGATCTTGTTATTGTAGGGAGTTCATTACAAGCCCTAGGATATATATTACAAATTATAGCAACTATTGATGTGAAAGATGAAGATAAATGTGAGAAGCAAGATGTAACTATAGATAATAAAAATAAAGCGCTAGCGAAAACGGGGATTGAGTTATTAGCTTTAGGTAATATTTCTAATGTAATAGGAACGTATTTTAATCTAAATGAACAAATAAAAGAAAATGATTTCCTTATAATTACTGGAAATAGTTTGCAATCAATTGGAGCTTTTTTAGGAGTAGAAGTAGCATTGAATGAGATAAGTGGAATACAGTGGATTATTGTATTAGGGAATTCAATGCAAAGTTTAGGTGCAGGATTACAAGCATATGAAGGTATTCACAATATATCAAAAGAAGAAAAGGGAAATGAAGACAGTAATATAGATAAAGAAAATCAACGTATAATAGGGCTAATAGGTATTTGGATACAGGCAATAGGTACTGTAATTTCAGCAATTGGATTAACTGAAATAGTAGAGGAACAACGATTGGAATCTAAGAAAAGGCAATGAAATACTCATTTAAATGAAGTTTGGAGTATTTCAATTTTAGAAATAGGACAAGATTGATGTGATAATTCTTTTTGTAGGCTGTTTCATATAGGTGTAGAATATACATATAAACGAACAGGTGAAAATAGCTTGTTAACGTTAGTGAGAGGCTCCTCATTTAGTTATACTATTATATGTGATTTTTGTAATGATGAGTTCTTACATACGCTTTTAGAAATAACATGATTTCATAGGTTTGATAGTGTAGGAGATGGATGGGTAAGAATTGAAAAATAAACAGTAAGGAGTTTTTCAGACATGATGTACTTATTAGCAATTCTACTTCCGCCGGTAGCTGTTTTATTTTGCGGAAAGCCGTTTCAAGCGATTATTAATTTCATTTTAACCTTAATTTTTTGGGTTCCAGGAGCGATACACGCAGTTCTTGTCGTACATGATAAAAAAGCCGACAGGCGACTTAAAAGACAAGTTCAGGCGTACGATGAAATTAATAAAAGAAATAGAAGGTAAATTGCGAGTGGAAACATACAAAAAAGAAAGGGGATTTGATTCGCCTTTCTTTTTTGTATGCCAATCAAGTTTAAATTTTAGTATAGCGGTAAGAATTTTTAATATAAGTATTATGATAATAACTTTTAGAGTGTGCGTTTAATAAACCGGTGTAAATGCTTTCTGGCACGTTAAAGAAATCATACAAACCATTCTTTAGTTGAATACGTAAAATCATAGAAAAAGGATTATAGCCAACAGCAACTATATTTTTTGAGATAACGGGAGATAGCTTCATCATTACGCAACTCCTTACTTTTTATTTTAGATGGTTTCTTGTAGATAAGGGGATTGTTGTGTTGAAATCCTAATAATTAAAG
>NZ_JBALMG010000233.1:0-525 GCF_036963225.1 Bacillus sp. JJ783
AATCTTACATTTTAAAAAGAACTATTTAAAATAACTAATACAGATCGGAGAGAAAAAAATGAAACGAAAGTTACTTACGGCGTTAACATGCGGTACATTACTTCTGAGTATGGCTGCTTGTAGCTCAAATGAGAAGCCTGCAACTGAATCAAAACCTAAACAAGAAGAAAAGGTTCAGGAAAAACCGAAAGTTCAAACCATTCAAAAGCAACAAAAAGATAGTTATGTAGTAAGTGAAGATGATTTATCCAAAGCAGCACAGTCGATTGGAGAAATCCAAAACGAGCAGACTATAAATGACATGATGATACATATGTCTTTCCAAAAACTCATATTCAATGGGAATAATCTTCATGTTCCTGGTACCCGTGATGTAGGTCGATTTCAAATGACCAAAGAAAACATTCAATACTTAAAAAACAACTTAAATGTTATCAATAATGATGAAAGACAAAAATATGAATCTATTCTGAACAAATGGTACGATGGAAATTTTGAATCTGCAGTTGAAGACTATAGTGAAAT
>NZ_JBALMG010000233.1:610-879 GCF_036963225.1 Bacillus sp. JJ783
GATGAAAAAGAATTTATTCTCCATTTCTTTGATCAAGAAGGATTAGATATTCATAATAAAGAGTGGAGACATGGAGAGTTATAGAAATGAAATTGAATTTCACTCCACTAGGAAGTAAAATGTTTATACTCTGCAATACGGTATTTCCTTTGGGGGTAGTATCAGGGGGATTATGATATCTTAACTTGATCGGCTCGGCATGTGTTTTTCCCCCTAATTAATAGCTTGTTCTCTTCTATATAACTTTTTAAAATATAGATTTGAACCAT
>NZ_JBALMG010000233.1:964-1312 GCF_036963225.1 Bacillus sp. JJ783
TATTATTAAAATTAAGATGATTTAAGTCGGAAGAAGGCACCTTAGGGGGCCTTTTTTTCTTAAAGGACCTGTGCAATTATGGTTGGAATTTCATTCTGTTTGACACATATCCCCAGGTTATCTGGACATGATAAAGGATGAGGTGACTAACATGAAGGATAAAATATTAGAATTAGTACCAGGATCGGTAAAAAAATTACTCCAGAAAAAGGTTAAAGATGGAAACCGATGCATCATTGATTTGGTTGTGGATGATGCAACTGCTTATGGATTTGAACCGGAGCAAGTAATCCCCTGTATCATGGCGGGTTATTATGTTTATGAATCTACCACCTATCCCAGTGAAAT
>NZ_JBALMG010000233.1:1350-1515 GCF_036963225.1 Bacillus sp. JJ783
ACTTGGTTTTTCATGCGGCCAATCGCTCGGCAATGAAGCTTCTGTCTTATGGGAAGTATAAAGCGAAACAATCTGAAAGTGGATGGATGAGATATACAAATCCATAAGGTTTACTTAACATACACTAACTAGCTTGGTGAGCATGAGGCACCGTCACATGCCCAT
>NZ_JBALMG010000234.1:0-6745 GCF_036963225.1 Bacillus sp. JJ783
CGTCTTTTTTGTGTTTAATAAAATAAGCTTGTTATCTATGGTTCAAGAAACCTATGGATAACAAGCTTATTTGTTTAAAGGTAAGTGTATTTATATAGAATTGTTATTTATTATAGCTTCACTTTGTTTTTTACATCGATAAGCTCAAAACGTTCGCAAACGAGCAGCATATCTTCAGAAAAACTAAGCCCAAGCTCGTTTAGTTTCCCTGTAAAGAACTGAATATGGGTGTCTCTCCAGTAACTATAGGTACGATCGCCTTCACCTTCAGCGATAGCGAATTCTTCAGTTACTTCATTCATTGGTGTTACAGTTACTTCTATTGTTTTAATGATAGCTACAGGTTCATCTTGACTATTGAGTACAATACTATAATCATTGGTTGTTGGTAGCGGTTCGCTTTCTAATTCATAAAAAATATGGCCGGAGCATGTTGCGGTTTTCACACCATCAATGACTAGTTTAGCAAGATAATCAGGAGAATCACCAAATTGCCAAGCTGTAACAGATTGCGGTTTTTCATTGTTCCCCCAATAAGTATCCCAATATGTTTGTGCTAATGGATTCATTTGTATTTTTACCTCACTTTAGCTAAAGTTGATTTTCTTTATAAACCCTGGACAATTTGCTTATTTGTAATAGCTTTGTAGTCATTTGAAATTTGTATTACGGATTAATAAAGGTAATACGCTGAATGAGTAGGGTTTGTAAACGCGTTCTGTCCATTTATGGCCATCATTCTCGTAGACGCCCATAGTAATAGACGGGATGTTTAATTTGCGGATTATTTCATATGGTAATGGATATAGTTGTTATGTAGTCTATTTGTGATTTGTGCTGCAATAAAATTAGGGTTAATGCCAGACAATGTATCGCCTACGTGTACTTCTCTTCCGTAAATATAGAAACAAGGAAGAAGCTTGCTAGCAGTACCTGTATAAATGTAGCGCTGAGTATCTCCATCATATAAAAGTGTTATAAAATCATTGTTAATGGCCAAACGATACTGTAATTGTTTTTCTTGCTTTAGTCTTTCGAATTCGGTTAATGCAGAGATAATCCCACGATGTTCTCCTTCTTCATCTCCAATGAATAAGAGTAGTAGATTTCCTTTGAGTAAATGCATATGTTCTGAGAAGTATAGTATATTGGCTAGATGAATGGTAGCACCGCTTTTCATATCAAGAGAACCACGGCCAAACAACCACTCTCCAGATTTTGCGTCGGCTTGAACATTTGTAACACTTTTGTAGGTTTGAAAATATTGTTTTAGTGTTTCGGGAGAGAAAGCATGTTCTTTTAACGATCCGAAATCTTCAATGCTGACTGTATCTAGGTGTGAATGATAAATGATAGTAGAGGGGGGAGGCGTTTTTCTTTTAAAAATGCAAATACATTTTTTCTACCCATTGTATCATGAGGTACATATTGAATCCATACGTGTTCAGAGTGCTTTTTAAAATACTATATAGTTCATCTATAATACTGACCTTGCCATCGGTGCCGTTAATACTATTGAAATGAAACTAAATGCTTTGTAAGTAATTCGATTTCCTTTTCTAATGGTAAAGCTTGCAGTTGTTTGTATATAGACATAGGATGAAACTTCCTTAAATCTTATAATGGGGAGTCTTTCATAGATAAGATAAGTGCAAGTGAAAAAACTATAGTTCGATTACTTAAATACAAGGAAGTAGCGGTACGGAACGTTTGTTCTGTAGTGGTGTAATGGGCATATTCAATCAATTGAGGTGTTTATTTTTAATTCAGTATATGTGTTTAAAGAAGAAATGCTATTACTAGGTTCGGATTTCAAGTATAGCTTTTGATCTTACATATTTTAATGATTAGTTCAAAGAATATTTGGATTATTGATGGTGGTGTATTACCACTATGCCATATTGAAGTGAGTAATACTAGAGGTGAAATAGATGAAAACCGATATTCCTTGAATATCGGTTTAATAATATGTGGCTTATATGAAGCTATAGCAATACGAAAAGTGTAAATAAGATGGCTAACAAAATACGATAATATGCAAAAGGTTTTAAACCTATCTTTTCTAAAAGCTTCAGGAAAGTTACTACCGCTAGCATTGCTACTATAAAAGAGGTAATGAATCCTATAGCAAACATAGGAATATCATCCACACTTAAATACTTCCAACTTTTTAATAAGTCTAAGCCTGTAGCTCCAACCATTACAGGAAGGGCGATGAGAAAAGAGAACTCAGATGCAGCCTTATAATTTACTTTCGCTAATAGCCCTCCAGAAATAGTAGAGCCAGCTCTAGAGAAGCCAGGATATACTGCTAAGCATTGAAATAATCCAATTGTTAATGCTTGACGGTATGTTAAATCATCTAGTGAAAAAGCGGTTGCCTCTACCTTTTTTACTTCTGCAAAAATCATAAGAATTGCTCCTGCTACAAGTCCGATTACGACAGTATACGGCTGGAATAAGTATGTTTTAATAACATCATGTAATAATAAGCCAACAACTACTGCTGGGAATACACCGAGAAAAACATGTAATGCATTGAATTTTTTCTCTTTCCGTAGAAGGGGTTTAATATTACATAAAGAAACAAGGCGTTTATGATATAAAATCGCGATAGCTAAAATTGCCCCTAACTGTATGACAATTTCAAACGTTTTTGCCCTTTCTCCTTCAAAACCTAATAAATGTCCGACTAATATAAGATGGCCAGTAGAAGAGATGGGTAAAAATTCAGCTAACCCTTCTACAATGCCAAGTATGAAGGCATTGATAAGATCGCTCATAGTTTCACTCCTATAAATTAATGAATATCTACTCTTTTAAAATAGAATAGTGTTGTAATAAATCCGAAAATAGCTGTTACTGCAATGATGATATAAGAATACTCTGGTGGATAAGTCGGTTGTAATTCGTTATTTGCTATATCTAGAGTAGCGGTCCATGGGAATAGGTCTTTATGTTTTGAATTTACGATCATAAGGTTAGTCATTGTAATAATGATTGTTAATATAATAGGCGGTACATAGGTCTTCATTACAAGAGTTAGTAGTACAATAGGTGAAGACAAAAGAAAGAGAAGTCCACCACATATTAAAAATTTTATGAGAGAGCCTAAAAGTAAGGTGATACTAAACCCAGGGAAGCTACCTATTAGCCCTAATAATAAAGTTAGCGCCCAAGCAACTAAAGTTAGCATCATGATCCAAAGGAATAGAAGGATAAACTTACTTATAATAAAGCTAATACGTGATACTGGGATAGTTAGCAAGTTTTTTAATGTATCTTCCGTGTATTCACGGGTAAATAGATAAGCGATTACAACTCCATATAAGGGGAATCCTATAATTAAAGTAGTGTATAGGTTAACTTCAGTGAACAGTTGATCAAATAAAATAGTTGGAGTAGGCTGCTTTGTCTTCATGTGTATATAAGAAGCTACAACCACTAAAAATGGCGCGACACCTGCTCCTATAATACTAATCAAAAACATATTGGATCGTTTCAATTTTAATAGTTCTGTATAAAGCAGATTAACCAATTGTGCCACCCCCAACTAGTTTGGTGAAATAATCTTCTAGTCTATCTTCGCTCATCACAATTTTTAATACTTCAATATCATTTCGAACAAATGTTCTATTAATGTATCCTTGCTGTCCAAAGTGAGAATAAACGCGAATATTTCCTTCATCATGTACCTCATAATCAAAAATTTGAAAATGATTTTCTAATAGCATCGCAGCTTTATTATCATTATTTACCTGGAATTCTATGTACTTACGATTGGCTTTACGCAGTGTATCAAGAGAAACTTCTTCTAATAACCTTCCTTCATGAATAATTCCCATACGATCGACTAGTTGTTCCACCTCAGCTAATATATGACTAGAAATGAGTATCGTTATATTTCTTTCTTGAGCTAAAGATTTAATGAGTTTTCGCATTTCTTTAATACCGATTGGATCTAGTCCGTTAGTTGGTTCATCTAGTATGAGTAGTTCAGGATAATGGAGAAGAGCACGTGCAATTCCTAAGCGCTGCTTCATTCCTAAAGAGTATTTTCCTACTAATTTTTTTGTTTCGTGCTGCAAGCCTACAATTTCTAATGCTTCTTCAATTGCATTCCTTTTGTGAACTCCAATTATCTTTGCATTAATTAATAAGTTCTCTCTTGCAGTTAAGTTTTCATAAAACCCAGGAACTTCAACGATAGAACCAATTCTTCTTAAAATGTCTTTTTGATTCCGAAGTAAATCCCCACCGAATATTTCTATATTTCCACTTGTAGGTTTTATAAGACTAAGCAGCATACGGATTGTAGTTGTTTTACCAGCACCGTTACGCCCTATGAATCCATAAATCTCTCCTTGCTGTACATTTATATTTAGATTATCTACTGACTTTTGGGTCCCATAAACTTTAGTAAGGTTTGTCGTTTTTATAATTGTATTTATAGGGGGCACCTACTTTCTATAAGTTCTTAATTACATAATAAAAAGGAAGGTTTAACTGCATATTAATCATTCCTTAACTATTTCTTAAAAGTAGTGTGTTTTGGGACGGAAAAACCAAAAGTAGTTCGTTCCCGGGGAATACTGTCAACCCATATACGCCCACCATTTTTTTCAACGAGGGCTTTAGAAATAGAAAGTCCGAGGCCACTACCACCGTAAGAAGGATTTCTTGAGTGTTCGCTGCGGTACATCCGCTTAAATACGTTTTGTAAATCATGTTTTGGAATACCGGGTCCCTTGTCCCAAATAAGAAGCTCATATTCTGTATTGGTTTCTAGTAGTTCGACTCCTACTATTTTCCCAGCTTTTCCGTGATGGATAGCGTTTTTTATTAGATTACCTATAATTCGTATAAGGCTAAGGTGATCTGCAATAATAGGAGAAGTAGATTCTGGTATGAGAACTTGTAGTTCAATGTTATGTTTTGATAGCTCGGGTAAGAATTCGATTAATACTTCTCTAGTAACTTCAGAAAAATCGAGTTCTTCTTCTTTTAATGGGAATTCATTAGCATCTAGCTTGGCCATATTAAAGATTTCATCGACTAGATGTTTTAAGTCATTCGATTTCTTATAAAGTATTTCAAGATATTCTTGCTTTTCTACTTCAGAAGTAGCGACATCATCTTTTAAAGCATCAATATATCCAATAATAGAAGTGAGTGGTGTCCGGATATCATGTGAGATATTAGATAAAAGTTGTTTTCTAGCTTCTTGGGATTTCCTTGCTTCGATCTGACCCTTTTCTAATGCAGCTATTAATTCGTTTATTGAAAACACGATATTATTTAATGAACGGTCGTTATTTGTGAATAGCCTCGTTTGTAAATTTCCTTTAAGTGCACGGCTTAATTTAGTAACCATCGATTCGTTGCTTTGAATAAAGTGAACTCTTGAAAAGAAAAGGTATATTGTGATTATGATAAGAGCAATAAATAAAGATACTTTTACATGGTATCCCATATCTATATTTAAAAGTCCGCAAATGATAAGTTGTAATGAAATAAGAAAGAGGATCTTATCATTTTTCAACCTTTTCACCTACAAACTTATAACCGATTCCCCATACAGTCTGAATGAATTTTGGATTGGAAGAATCGATTTCTATTTTCTTTCTAAGCTTTCTAATATGCACCATAACGGTATTATCATCTTCTATATAAGTATCGTCCCATACATTTCGAAAGAGTTGTGTTTTTGTAAATACTTGCTCTGGGTTTAAAGCGAAGAATTTTAATAGTTCAAGTTCTTTTCCAGTTAAGTTGATTTCTTTTCCGTTCGTATGGACTGTGTATTTTTTAAAATCGATAGTTAGTCCTTTAAATGTGAAAGCTGTTTTCTCTTGTACGTTAGTATTACTTCCAAGAACTAAAAAACGTCGCATAAGAGCTTTTACTCTTGCAACCACTTCGTGAATACTGAAAGGTTTCGTAATATAATCATCAGCACCTATGCTTAAGCCCAAAATTTTATCAACTTCGTGATCTTTAGCAGTTAGCATTAATATAGGAATGTTGGTTGTATCTCTAAGTTTTCTGCACACTTCGATACCATCTACTTTCGGCATCATAAGATCTAATATAACGAGGTTGTAGTTGTTTTGATTAAATAAGCGCAGAGCCTCTTCACCGTTGATCGCAGTATCTACTCTGTATAACTCTCTTTCTAAATATCTTTTTAATAAATCTCGGATTTCTTTATCATCGTCTGCTATAAGAATACATATATCTTTCATATCGTCACCTGCTTCTAATAGAATGTTATTAATAGTACAATTTGATAAACAAAGGGGAGTAGGGAGCGGTAATAAAAAATAAAGCAACTTTCTAATTATATACTATTAATTGTTAAAATAAGGTTGTTAGTTTAGCTGGAAAGAATCAATCGTATGAGTTCGGTAAGATGGGGGAAGCAAGTCCTTTGTAATAGAGAAGTTTCTAAATTGAATAGTATTTAGAAGAATAGATTAGTAAAGAAAAGTAGACGATGGTTTCTATTTTAATGAAATCTTTATAGGTCCTTATCTAGAGCTAAAAGAGTACGAATGTATTAAATTAAATATCTTTATAAAAAGGTGTTGACGATTATCCTATAGAGGTGTAGTATAGAACAAGTCGCCGATAGCAATAACGCAGAAAGCGACAAAAGAAATAAAAAAACTTGGTTGACATTGAAATATGAAAATGTTAACATAAGGGAGTCGCAAATGAGCGGCAGACAAGTTCTTTGAAAACT
>NZ_JBALMG010000235.1:0-2051 GCF_036963225.1 Bacillus sp. JJ783
TTTTTCAATCATGCTTTCCATTACATGTTCCCAAAGAGAAGTATCATCAGCTAATGTAGCACGGAAATTAGCGTACATTTCTTTTTGTTTTTCCTCGAATGTTGGATCTTCTTTTTCAGGCAATGTAGCACGCATGGAAGTTACTAATTCTTGTACTTTTGGAGCGCGTGGTCCAAAGACGGCTTGTTCATTTCCATCTTTATCAATGAAAATAAAGATTGGAATCGCACGTGCTGTTCCGTTTGTTAAGTATTGATCCATTAATTCTAAGTTTTCATCACGAATTAATAATCGCATATCGATATTTGCAACTTCAGAAATTCGTTTCATAACAGGTACGCATAAAAGAGCGTCACCACACCAATCAGCTGTTAATACGATAACGCGCCAGCCATCATTTTGGCGTTCTTCTAATACAGGAAGTAATTCATTTGGAATTAAAAAGTTATTGTAAATGTGTAGTAGCTCGTATTGGTTTACTTTCATTTCATTCACATATGTATCAAAGGACATACCTTTATCAGCCCATTGTTGTAAGTTCATAAGTAACACCTCTTTAGTATGATTTGTTTTTATTGTACCAATTTTTATATAGAAAAGCTTGTATTCTTACTCTTTCTTATCACTTAATAATGTATTTAGTGTGAAAAGGAATAGTGCGACATATAATTCAGCTGTATTTGACATTTGTACGCTCTCTATCCAGTCGTCAGCGGTATGAATGACGAACCAATCTAACGTAATTTCAATAATGGAGAGAAGAGCAATCGAGAGCCAATTAGGCATACTTGTCATCATTGGATGTAGGAGTACTTTAAAGAAAATGAATATAAAATATGTAATACCATCTAAGAAAAGGATAAGTAAAAAAAAGAGTAGTAGAGCTGTTCGTGATGAATATTCTATACCTGTGATTTGAAAGATTCCTACATATACAAAGAATATAAATGCAAAGAATATAATGAGAATAAGAATAACAAAACCAATAATAATAGTCTTATCTTTTAGACTGAGATTAGAAAACTTGTCTTCTTCACTCACTATTCCAACTCCTTTTTCTGGAAATTAACTTCATTGTAACATGAAATATATATTAAAAAAGTACGAATTATGGGAAAAAAAGGTGACAAAAAGTAAGATTTCATGTAAAATTATTAATAAGGTTTTTATTTAACTAAATGAAATAAAAGGGGCTGTCAAAGTTGTCTCAAAATAGAGAGCAATTAATGGAAGAACTATCGACAAATGTTTTTTCTATGTTTCGCACGTTGCGTAATGATATTGGAAAAATATTTGGTGGTTACATACCGTGGAATGAGTTCATCGTCCTTAGAATATTGAATCGTACGAATAAAGAAATGGTATCACGTGTAGCTAATGAATTAAATGTGTCGAATAGTCATATTACAGCTGTTACAGAAAAATTAATTAATAAAGGCTTTGTAACTCGTTCACGTTCTACATCAGATCGCCGAGTTGTATATTTAGAGATTACAGAACAAGGGAAAGACTTAGTTGCGAAAATGGAAGGTGAGAAAAAGAAATATTTACAAGAAAGATTCTCCTCACTTTCAGAAGAAGAAATGAATGTAATGATATCTATTTCTAAAAAACTTATTTAAATAATTACAAGTAAGAAAACGCTTACCTAATGAAAAAGAAGACCTTCCTCATATATGGAAGGTCTTCTTCTGTGTGTAATAGATGATAAAAAATAAAATGTGTATGAAAAAAGATAGAGCGCCATACTACTAATAAAGGAAGGAGGGGGAAATATGACGAATCGTAATGGTAGTCAAGGAAGTGGAAATCAAGGTTCACCAAAATCAGGGCAATTCCAGCAGGAGTTTAGTGCTGAATTTGAAACAGGTAATGATAACAAAGGAAAAGAATATCGTTCGAAAAAAGGAAGCAAGTCAAAAAAGGAGTGAATCATTTCACTCCTTTTTGATTTAAGATGCTGCAGATTGATCCGTATTATATTTTTCTTCTGATTTTGAAACAATCATTGCACAAATTGCATCGCCAGAAATATTGACCGCATTCTAGAC
>NZ_JBALMG010000236.1:0-1773 GCF_036963225.1 Bacillus sp. JJ783
ATAAATTATAAATTGATAATTGTAATATATACATTACAATTAGTGTGACAGCGAAATCATAATAAACAGGAGATGGATATTGTGAAAAAAATAAAGGATGAACGTCTCATTCTTCAAACGTTAAAAAACATACGTATTGCCTTTCTTTTTCAATACATTGGTATAATTGGAATTTTAGGCTATATTGGATTCACTGAAGGAGCTAATCAAATTACGAAATCTCCATTATGGTTATTATTTATTCTTACAAGTATGTTATTTAGTTATTTACAGTTAAGGGTTTCAATAGATGTAGAAGAAAGTGAAAAGGAAATAAAGTTAACTCCTTATTACAAACTTGTCTTACGCTCTCTTATTGTTGGAATTATCATAGCTATTATTTATATCATTTTCAGTCCAGAAAGACCTCTGTTTGAAGCCATTCTAACAGGTAGTATTTTCTTCATATGCTTTTTAGTTTCTTACTCCGTTAGTTATTTTATTAAAAAACGTCGTTTACAAGACGAAGATGAATAAAGAGGAAGGGCTTTCCCTTCCTCTTTGTTTTGTTATCGTACTGTACCAGTTAAGCCATAACGAATGTCTCGGAACATATTTGTTATGTCACGATTAAAATCATTTGTAACTGTGCCGTTACGTAGACGTGTACTCATTGCATCCACACGAGTAAACATGTCATTTCTTACAGAAACATAAACATTTCTATTTCCAACTTCATTCGCAACAGCTTGACGAATTTCGTTTGCCATTGCTGTTTCATCTGTCGCCGAATTACGTGGCTTTACCGCAATCGCTACATCGTTTCCATATACAACTGTAGAAACTCGATCTACGTTATTCATACGTTTTACACGATTCGTAATTTTCTCCGCAGTTTTACCATCATTGTTAATGTATGAATTGTTCATTGTAATATTACGGGTTGGATGCGGATTAGCAATTTGCCCATTGTAATTTACATCACGGTAATAATTATTATATCCTGTATCGTTACGACCGTTTCTATATGTTACATAATCTGTAGAACGATCGTTACGCGTTACATTATCATTATATCGGTGTGTGTCATTATAAGATGTACGCTCGTAATTATAGTTACGTCCATCCATCGCATTATTATCTTTTGGTGTACCACATGCAGCTAATGCACTGGTAACTAACAAAGAAGCAGCAATAACTTTTACTTTCGTATTCAATACAAAAACCCCCCTTGTTAGAATGAACTTCTCTTTCGAAAAGCTCCCCCTTATGATGAGTAATAGAGAGGGTTTTTACACTGTTAATATTTCACTAGGAATTTTCTAGCACTTAATGTAAATTCACCATATTCCTGACCATCACGAATAAAAAAGGCGGGAATAACCCCACCTTTTTTAAACTTCCTCTTCATCCTCTTCTTCTGAAACTGGTTCTCCAAATACATTTGGTGGATCTGGCTGATAATACATCGTTCCTGGCTGCGGTGCATATGCTGGCTGAGTCGGTTGATAATATAAAGGATTGGCGTATTGTGGTCCACCCGGTTGCGGACTATATAACCTACTCTCTCCTCCGCATCCACAATCTTCTTCCCCTTGTACGAGTGGTGGCATATTATTATCCATTGGCATCATATTTGGATTTGGCATAGAAGTATATTGCGGTGCCATTTGTTGATACGGCATTTGATTGTATGGATTTTGTTGCTGATAATGCGGATATTGCGGCATCATTGGCTGTTGATATGGCATTTGATATGGCATCATGTTTGGCATTTGATTGTTATCCATTATC
>NZ_JBALMG010000237.1:0-1841 GCF_036963225.1 Bacillus sp. JJ783
ATTAGAAAAGCAGATGAAGAATTAAGGAAACGAGAAGAAGCGGAAGCGCGTAGAAAAGCAGAGGAAGAATTAAGGCAACGAGAAGAAGTGGAAGCGCGTAAGAAAGTGGAAGAAGTAAGAAAACAAGTAGAAGCAGAAGCGCGTAGAAAAGCAGAGGAAGAAGTAAGAAAACAAGAAGAAGCGGAGGCACGTAGAAAAATAGAGGAGAAAAAGCTTGAAGAAGTAAGAAAACGTCGAATAGAGGAAGAGAAGAAAATAGAAGAAGCTCAAAAGAAACAAAAATTAGTAGTAGCCAAAGGAAAATCAGAAAGTGACGAAATTAATTTAAATAAGGAAACAAAGCCATCAAATAAAGCTAATTTTGAACAAGATAAGAAAATAAAACTTGATAAAAAAGGAATCTTAAATTATATGAAAAAATATAAGTACGCTATTATTGGAATCGCATCAATTGTTTTAATCGTAGTAGTAGGTTTCGCTTTTAGTACTATGAAGAGTTCACAGGCTGCATCTGCAAATAATGCAAATAGTTTAGAAATCAATACAAATTTAGTAAATGGATTAAGGCTATCTGCAGTTCAAAAATACCAAGATGCTGCCTTGGAGTTTGATAAAGTAGATTATAAAAAGCTTGGAAAAGAAGATAAAAAGGCGGTTTTATTTACTTATCTATTAAGCGGTAAAGCACAAAAGGCTATTGACTTAGAGAAAGATTTTGCAGAATCAGTAGTTTCATATTACTTAGCTGTAGATAATTTGAAAAAAGTAAAAGAACTAAAAACTAAAAATCCACTAATTAATTTTGAAATTGCTGCATTAGATGACAAACATGAAGAAGTTATTAAATTAAAAGATCAAGTGCCACTAGATGGTAGAAGAGAAGGAATAATTGTTAATAGTTATTTGAAATTAAATAAATCTGAGGAAGCTAAAAAGTTTGCTCAAAAAGTTGGAAATAAAGATTTACTCGAAAAAATCAATAATTCTGCACCTAATAGTTCTGCAACATCTGTAGCAACTATAAGTGTTGGTCACGTAATTGGGAGGAATTGATTATGCCTTTAGATTATTCGAAAATTTTTAAGAAAGTTTTACTCGCAACTACTGCTACTACCTTAAGTATTGGGGTAGTTACGGGCTGCTCGCTTTTTTCTTCAGACAAAAAGAGCAGCAAAACAGCATCAGTATCTAAAAAGAAAAAAGAGAGTGAAAAAGAAAAGAAGAAAGATGAAAAAACAGATGAAAGTAAGAATGAAACAACTGAAAATTTAAATACCAATGATTTCGATGAAATCATTGATAATGCAAAACGTAGCTCGGATCAAAATTTAGCTGGAATCATTGAAAATAACAAAACCAAAAAGAAATTTGATGATTTAACTGATTCAATTGCGACCGCAGCTATAAATTCAGATCGAAACTTAGCATCAGTTATTGACGGTGATAAATCAAGTAATCGTTTTTCTGATTTGAATACTTCAATTGTATCAGCAACCAATAATCCTTCTGTCTCAGATAATAAGAACTTTGTATTTGGTGGCGATCTAAGCATCAGTGATGGAGTGGCTATTGCCGATAATTCAATACCGCCAATTAATAATGATAAAAAGCCACCAGCTTCTGGAGACTCTAGTGGCGGAGAAGTGAAGCCGCCAGCAGGTAGTGATGGTAATAATGGCGGAGGAGATACAAAACCACCAACAGGCGGCGACGGTAACGATGGTGGAGGAGGTACAAAACCACCAACAGGTGGCGATGATAACGATGGTGGTACAACCAAACCAGAGAAACCTGAAAAAGATACAGAAGCACCAGTGATTACAGCAAAACAAGGCGTGACC
>NZ_JBALMG010000238.1:0-2204 GCF_036963225.1 Bacillus sp. JJ783
AGCTTTATTAAATGGTTTGAAGAAAATCAAAGTATATATTTTAATAAATATTTTAAGTAGCCTTGTAGCTTTAATTTTAACTACAATACTTACGATAAAGTATACATTATATGGAGCATTATTATCTATAGTATTGGTACAATCAGTAGTATTAGTGGTAACTCTAATCTACTTAATAAAAACGAAATTTATCAATAATATACAACTAAATTTAATTGGTGAAAAGAGTATTTATAAGGATTTTTCTCAGTATTCTTTAATGGCTATAGTATCTATGGTTTGTGTGCCCATCAATCAACTTTGGATTAGAAATTTAATTATTGACAATGAATCTTTGATAGCAGCAGGCCATTGGGAAGCTATGAATAAAATTTCTAGCATGTATTTATTAGTTATAACAACAGCGTTAACAACTTACTATCTTCCACGATTATCCGAGATTAGGAAAGTAGAGGAATTAAGGGAAGAAGTTCAGAAAAGTTATAAATTAATTCTACCGTTCGTGCTATTAAGCTGTTTGGGAATATTTATTTTACGAGACTTTATTATTGAATTGCTATTTAGTAAAGAGTTTTATGAAATGAGGGAACTATTTATTTTCCAGCTGATTGGAGATTTTTTGAAAATGTCTAGTTGGGTACTTGGTTTCTTAATGGTTGCAAGAGCCATGACAAAAGTTTTTATTATTACAGAAATAGGTTCAGCTTTATTATATTTAGGTCTATCTCATATATTTATTAATCAATTTTCAGTAAAAGGAGTTACAATGGCTTATGCTACTATGTATCTTATTTATTTGATATGGATGGTTATTATTTATAAGAGAATAATTAAGAATTGGGATAGAGAGAGGTAACGGAAAGGGATAAAATGAAACCATTAGTAACTATTTTTACAGCGATTTATAATCATGAGAAATATTTAGTAGATTATTTTAGGTCTATTATAGACCAAACTTATGAAAATATAGAGTTAATTCTTATCGATGATTGTTCAGTAGATGGATCCCGAAAAATTGTTAAAGAAAATTTAATTAAATTAAAAGAGCGTTTTTCTAATGTTATTTATATTGAACAAGAAACGAATAGGGGATTTGTGAACAATTGCAATACGGGTGTTGAATTAGCCGAAGGAAAATATATTTGTATTTTCGCATCAGACGATATTATGCATCCTAATAATATTAAATCAAAAGTTAGATTTCTAGAAGAAAATAAAGAGTTTGCAATGGTGTATGGAGATGGGTTTAAAATAGGTGAAAACTTCTCATATAACAATAAAGATGATAAGGGATTGGAAAAATTTAGTAATAATCAAATTTTATATGAGGGTGAGATTTTTCAAAAGCTTATTGATCAAGGTTGCTTTATTCCAGCACCGTCAGCATTATTGAAAAAAGAAGTCATTAAGGAATTAGGCTGCTATAGCCAAGAATATATGTTTGAAGATTATTATATGTGGTTGAAAATTTCAAAATTGTATAGTGTAGGGTTGATTAAGGAACCTTTAATCTATTATCGTCTTTCTGGTAATTCACTTTCACGTTCTGTAGATGGATTTAGAAAATTGGTTAACGATCAAGAAAAATTATTTTGTAATATGAAAATTTATGATGAAAATATAGACGTATCTAAGGGATTACAGCGTCTATATATCGATACAGCTTATGCTTCATTTGATTATAATTTAAGAGACGATTATAACAAATATTATAAAAAGATAAATGATAAAAATTTAAACTTGAAAATTAGAAAATTAGTAATAAATATTCCCTTTTTATATAGGTGCACAAAAATGTTAAAAAGTTAGACTAGATAACTTTTTATATAAGTAAGAGGTGCTTGATGAAAAAATTATTTTTCATAATTAATGATTTAGAAGGCGGCGGGGCTGAAAAGGTTACGGTTGAGTATGTGAATAATCTGGTTGATAAATATGATGTAACTTTATTTTTGCTAAAAAAAAGTGGGGTACATCTAAAAAAGGTAGATGCTAGGGTAAAGGTTTGTCATGCCTTACATAAAGAAGAAAAGCTAAGCAAACATATGGGAAAGGTAATTATGAGGGCCTTAAAGCATTCGAAAAATATGGATGTAGTAATAGGGGCATTGGAATTTTTACCGACATATATAGCCTTTTTCATTGGAAAGTTTAGAAGGATACCGACTATTGGATGGGTTCATACTAATTTAAATGTTAATACA
>NZ_JBALMG010000239.1:0-5126 GCF_036963225.1 Bacillus sp. JJ783
GATCTACACCCATCATTAAAATAGAAATAGGTTTTTTATCAGCTACATCAACTTTTTCTGAACGTTTATCAGACTTATCACGATCTAGTGGCTTATGAACCGTATCCAATGTATTCGTTACGTTAGAGTAAATATGATAAGCATATGCTCCTCCACCAATAATGAGCACACCTATTATACCGAGAATCCAAAATAAAATTTTCTTTTTCATTCTTATACCCTCTTTGCTTATAATTACGAATAAAATACTAAGACCTCTTCATTATATTATAGCAATAACAATAAATGATAAAGCTAAATCCTAAAATTAATGTGACCTATTCTATGGATGAGAAACAATCAAAGTCACATTTCCTTTTATAACAAAACTTTCAATTCCGGCTGGAAGAATAAAATGATCTCCTTTTTTTATACTAAATTCCCCACTTATGGTTCTTAACGTCGCTTCACCTTCAATTACACTGGCTAATTGAAATGGTTGATTCTGTTGAAAAGATGCTTCCATTCGAATCTCCCATTTATAAACCGAAAAATACTTTTCTTGTACATATTTAGTGATGATGGCGCCATTCTCTTTTTTAATTTCAGGATAAACCTTATAATCCTCATGAGGAATCATCGATACAGCAATTGATTTTTCAACATGTAGTTCTCGCTTATTTCCATCAACACCAACACGATCATAATCATAAACACGATATGTGGTATCTGAACTTTGTTGTGTTTCCAACACTAATGTTCCTTCACATAAAGCATGGATAGTTCCACTTGGTACATAGAAAAAATCACCAGGCTTAATTGGTATTCGACGTAGCAATCGATTCCACTCATTATTCTCAATCATACCCTTAAATTCTTCTTTAGTTTGAGCAGTATGCCCGTACACCATTTCAGCATTTTTTTTACAATCAATAATATACCAGCACTCTGTTTTCCCTAACTCACCGTTTTCATGAATATTTGCAAAGTCATCATTTGGATGTACTTGTACAGATAAATCCTTTTTTGCATCCAAAATTTTAGTTAATAACGGAAACTGATCAGCTTGATAGTTACCGAATAATGCTCTATGTTCATCCCATAGTTGCTTTAACGTTAAACCTTTATATTTACCGCTCTTTACAATACTTGGTCCATTTAAATGAGCAGAAATTCCCCAGCACTCACCGGTAGTTTGTGAAGGTAACTCATAGTTAAATCCTTTTAAAGATCCCCCCCCCCAAATCCGCTCCTGTAACACTGGTTGAAAAAATAATGGTTCTTTATACAAAATAACTCCACCTCTAGTTGCACTTACTACTAATTTTTACTTCTTTAAATAACAAACTTCCTCTATTTCATTCCATTGCATATAAATCCGAACAATATCTTCCTCAACTAATTCGCTACCTGATTGCACTTCAATAAATTCTAAATCTGTAACAGCCTTAATCGCATGTTTTTGCCTCGGCTGAATTTCTAATACATCCCCAGGACGAACAACTCGTATTTCATCATCTAATACAAAAATCCCTTCACCTTTTACTATTGTCCAAACTTCACTTCTATTATTATGGTATTGGTAGCTTAGATTTTTACTAGCTGTAATACCTATACGCTTTGTTAACACTTCATTCCCATCATCATATTTAGTATGATCTAGCACACGATACCATCCCCAGCGACGCTCTTCATACATTGGTCTTTGATCCCAATCTCCCACTAATTCTTTCACTCGAGGGCTTGCGTCCTTTTCTGAAACTAAAATACCATCTGGGCTAGCAGCTACAATTATGTTAGAAAGGCCTAATACAGAAACTGGGATATCTAACTCATTAATAATATGATTTTGCTCACATTCAATTCCCATATTTCCCTTACCAAGGACGTTCGTTCCCATTTCTTCCGTAAGGGTATTCCAAGTTCCAAGATCTTTCCATGAACCATTATAAGGTAATGCAATAATATTCTCTGTTTTTTCTACCACTTCATAGTCAAAACTTATCTTTGGTAAACTTGCATATTGTTGGACTAATACATCATATTGAACAGGAAGCCCTTTTTGATCTAATAAGGAGATAATTTTATCTAATTTAAATGCAAATACACCACAATTCCAAAGTGCATTTTGTTTTAGCAATCCTTCAGCTTCTGCAGTTACTGGCTTTTCTTTAAAATGACTTACTTGAATAATTTCCTGTGTACTTGCCTCTACATTGGGAACAATATAACCATATTTCTCGGATGGATATGTAGGTGTAACCCCCATTAAACCTAAATCTGCATTTGAAGAGTTTAGTGCTTTCTCTAAATCTAGTAACCTTTCAAAGAAACTATTTTCTACGTATGGATCTACAGGTAATACACCTACAACCTCATTCAAATCAACGTGCTCTTTAGAGTATAAATATGAAGCTGCAAGAGCAATTGCCGGAAATGTATCACGACGCTCTGGTTCAATGATAATAGGTACATCATTTCCTAACTGACTATTAATCATATCTACTTGAGATTTACTTGTAGCAATAACTGCATCATTTTCAATCCCTAAGCTTTTTAATTGTCCCCATACCCTTTGAACCATAGATTGCATTTCATCATTCTCATTTTTAAGTACTTTTAAAAATTGCTTAGAACGCGAATCATTTGATAATGGCCATAGACGTTTTCCTGAACCACCAGATAATAATATTAATTTCATATTTCCACTCCCTTACAAAAAATAAAAAAAGGTGAAGATATTATCTCCTCACCCTAGAAATTTTTCTTTATATTTTTCCTCTACAATACTTCTAATCTCTTCTCTAAATCTTTCTGGCGAAAATCTTATAGCATTCTCTCTACAATTAGATGGAGTAAACTTATCATAGCTTTGTTCAAATTCTTTAACCTTCTCAACAATACTTTCAATAGTCTGCTCTTTAAAGAATAGACCAGTTGGTTTCTCATGATTTAAATCTAAAACAGTTTCTGTAGCTCCACCCTTACCATATGTAATAACAGGTGTACCACAAGCCTGTGCCTCCACTGGTGTAATACCAAAATCCTCTTCTGCAGCAAAGACGAATGCTTTTGCACGCTGCATATGACTTTTTAATACTTCAAACGATTGATAACCTAGAAGCTGAACATTACTTTTAGCCTTTGCCTTCACCTTCTCAAAATCTGGTCCATCACCTATTACAATCAACTTTTTATCCGGCATATTTGAAAATGCTTCAACAATTAAATCAATTTTCTTATATGGTACCATACGTGATGCAGTTATATAAAAATCTTCTTTTTGTTCATGCAGTGTAAATGCAGAGATATCAACAGGTGGATAAATAACATCCGATTCTCTTCTATACACTTTCCATATTCTACGTCCGATAAACTTCGAATTACCTACAAAATAGTCTACGCCATTTGCAGTACGGTAATCCCAATTTCTTATTTTATGTAAAATAGATTTTGTTAACAGTCCCTTAAGACCTTTTTCTAATTTTGCTTCTTTTAAATATTGGTGCTGCAAATCCCATGCGTAACGAATAGGTGAATGTACATAAGATATGTGCAACTGATCTGGTCCTGTTAAAACCCCTTTTGCTACAGCGTGAGAACTAGAAAGGATAACATCATACTTTGATAAATCTAACTGTTCAATAGCCAAAGGCATTAAAGGAAGATAATTTCTGTATTTTTTCTTCGCGAAAGGTAACTTCTGAACAAATGTTGTACTAACCTCTTTGTTCTTAATAAATCCTCGCTCTTTTTCATCTAAAAAATCTACTAAACTAAACAAATCTGCTTCTGGAAATACTTCAAGCATCTGCTCTAATACTTTTTCTGCACCAGCGTATGTTACAAGCCAGTCATGAACTATTGCTATTTTCATTTTTCGATCACTTCCTGCATACATCTTGCTACCTCTATAGCACATTGCTCCCATGTGTAACTTTTGGCATAAGCAATTCCTCTGCTACCCATTTCCTTTTTCTTTTCATCATTGTTTGCTAAATTTAAAATACCATTAGCTATGTCATTTACATCATAGGGGTCAACATATTCTACATAGTCCTTGCATACTTCTGGAATAGAAGCTGCTTTAGAAGCTAATACTGGACATCCACATGCCATAGCCTCCAAAGGTGGAAGTCCGAATCCTTCATATAACGAAGGATATACTAAGAAATCTGCAGAAGCTACTACCTCACGCAATTTATTATCCTCAAGATAGCCAGTAAAATGAATTCTATCTTTTATTTCCTCGGCTTCTTCAAGAACAGTATTATCAGGTGTAATAAATCCGTCTCGTTTTCCTATTATTATAAGATTATGAGGAATTTTATCCTTTATAGATTTAAAAGCCTTTATTAGTCTTAATAAATTTTTATGCGGTTTAACGTTCCCTACATATACCATGTATTTAGTTTCTACTTTTTGCTTATTTAAATACCATTGAGTATCAACACCATTATAAATTACATTAACTTTATCTCTATCTCCCTCGTTCACATAGCTAAGGTATTCATTCTTTGTAAAATCAGAAACAGTAATAATTTTATCCGCTTTCTTACTTACAAAATTAAATAATGCTTTTGCATATATCTGTTTTACAAGACTATTATTATTAATATCTTTTCTTAAATGAAATACATCATGTATTGTTACTAGCAATTTACCTTTATAGAATAACGGAATGTTATAGTGTGGTGACCAAAGCAAATCTATGTTTGATGGTATTTTTTTTAGCATTTCTTTTTGTTCTTGAATGGAATAAATAGTGGCCGTCATATGAATATAATGCACACCACTATAAAAACTAAATTCTTTTTTTAATTCTAACTGATTCCCCATCAGGTAGAATTCATATTGTAATAAATTTTTATCAAAAATTTCGTGGAGAACATTTTTAATGTATACTCCTATACCTGATGCATTTATCATTCTTGCATCTACGACTATTTTAGGCATAGTTCTCCCCCTGTTCATTAGCTGATTTGGTTATATGTTGTTTCCTCAAGTGAATCATGTACATACCTATTATTATAATATTCATACTTACACTAGTTAAAATAAGCCCTTTTGCTTCAATAATCAAAACATACAGTGTCAAAAAGATACCTAAAATTCTTACATTGGTATTATAAGAGGTAGCTTTATAA
>NZ_JBALMG010000240.1:0-3236 GCF_036963225.1 Bacillus sp. JJ783
TATATACATAGTCTTGTCCATTGTAAAGAACAACAATATCATTCCCTACATCAATTAATACACCTCTAAATCTTTTTTCACCGATTAATTTAACGTATATATTTTCTCCAATATTTTTGTTTAACTCATTCATCTATATCCTCCTTTCTATGGAATTGCACTTTTCTGTCTTCCATTTCTAAAAAATAATCAGGGGCAATGTTCTGTCTTTTAATAGTAAGAATTCTTTTTCATATACCGCGAAATTATTGCAGCGAAATATGAAATCGTTCTTCACTTTCAATCATAATGCCCCTCTTATTTATTAAACATTATTCTTTTTCATTCTTTTTGTTTTTAACTATTTGACTCACACTTTTAATATGAGAATTAATTACATAAATGACTTCATCACCGTTTACTAGTGTAATATTTCTATCATGTATATCACTTAATAAACCTTCCACACACTCTGGTCCACCACGATTAATCTTTATCCACGTATACTTCAAGTCATTTAATACATCTAAAAAAGTATCGTCATCAGCGCAGAAACATGAACCATAGTCTCCTTGTGCTTCTTTCACTTTCCTGACTAGACTCTTCACATGTTTCAGCTGATAATACACTAATTCTCCATGAGGTAATTGTAGTGTAAGGTAATCTTTTCCTAACAATGACAGTACACCTACTCGACTTTCCGGTCCGCGAAGATTTACTTTTACATTCTCACCGACTAAACCTTTGATTTGATCACAGCATACTACATTCTTCAAATTCCTACCCCCCTTTCTGTATTATCTTCCTCTACTTGATTGTCTTAGTGCGCGAGCTCGACTTGAATTATTGCTGTTTTCATTACTTTTCTCATCGCTACTCTCATTGCTACTCTCATCGTTCTCTCCACTTCCTGGTGCATTATAATTAACACTTTTAATATGAGACAGTGCAATTAGTACAAGTTCTTCTTTTATAATTAACGTTACATAACCGCTAGAAACATCTTGTAAAATACCTTCAATTTTCTCTGGACCACCACGATTAATTTTCACCCAGCGGTATTTGAAGTTTTGAAGTAGCGTTTCAAAGTCTTCTGCACCGTCTTCTTCCGCCCCTCCAGAATCAGCTATTCCACCATCTTTCGTATTTTTTGTAATGCTTTTCAGATGGCGAAGCGAATAGTAATGGTGCTCTCCTTTTTCATTCTGTAATAAGAAGTAGTCCGCACCTATTGATACTATTGTTCCTGTTTGAGATTCTGGTCCACCTCTGTTTACTCTTACATAAGATCCAATTAAACCCTCCAAAAAATCCCAATTAAATAAACTCACGAGAAAACCCCTTCCATTAATTTATAAGCTTTTGCACTGATAGTATATGTATCTGTACAGGTTACGTTCTCTATGTTTGTCCCCTGTATAAAAAAATATGCTTTTAACTAATAGTACTAATCCCTATAAAATCTTCTTTCCCTTAAAGTAACTCTAGAATTTCGGATGACTTTTTCATCCCTTAATATAAAAAGCCCCCGTATTAAGATACATTTCTGCATATCTTAATACGGGAGCTTTTTATAAATTTAATCTTCGTCTTTAACATCCATATCTTCTGGAATTGGTTCGTTTAATATTTCTTCCACTAACTGCTTATATTTCTCCATTTGTTCTAAATGTGTATTAAACTGTTCCTTGTTTATTAAATATTGCTCTCCATCAAACAGTGCACGCACTTTCTTTTGCTGAATTAAGTCTTCAACATACGATTTTGGTAATTTCAAATACTCCGCAGCCTCTTCTATTGTTATATACAATGTGTTCATTCCTTTATTATTTTTTCATATATATACTGTATCTTACTTTATTTTTGTAAACAAATAAAAAAGATTTTGTAAATACAAATTAAAAAGCAGGTAGATGCATTCCATATATTGTATAATAGTATAGTGAGTATTTTTTTAAATATAGAATGGTATTACCCATTTACACAAAGGAGAGTTAACATATGGCTACTCGTCACATCATTACAATGTTAGAAAAAACATTACGAGTTGAAACAGAAAACACAATTTCTCATCTATCTAGTTCTTTATCCGATCGTATTCTTTCACAAAGTGCAGCAGTACATGAAAGCAATTGCTATCATACAATTGGCGAATGGTACAAAAATCATTTCTTATTCCAACAAGATGATTTCCTTTGGGCTAAATACGTTTTCTATGACGCATATTGTGAGGCTATAAAAAAACAAGGTCATCTTACAAAACGCGTTCGCCAAATATTAGAATCATTAGCTCGAAAACATGGAAAACAATACATTGCATCTATACTAAATATGCCATTTCCTAATGAACAGGCAAAAGGGACAGCATAAACCAATCCTAGATTCATTGTTTTCTAGAGAGATTACAAATAAAACGTTCATGTCACATGAACTAATGAAACCGGTGTCATGATAATGATTGAAGATATAATAAACAGGAAAACCCCCATTTACCTCTCTCGTCCATACGAATAGAGAAGTAGATGGGGGTTTCTTAAATATTTCATCCAAAATTACTAACATTCTCCTTGTTATCCAATTCATTTTTCCACTCTTTAAATTTATCGATGTCACTGCCGACCTGCTTAATAGCTAAACTGATTATCGCTACATCATCTATTAACCCTAATCCCAAAATGACATCTGGGATTAGATCTATTGGTGATACAAAATATAGAATTGCACCTATAATAGCAAGAAGTGATTTCTTCGGAATTTCGCGATACTCCCCTTTTCTCCAACAATTCACCATTTCAAATAATACTTGGAGATTATCCCAAACATCCGCTAGAGCACCTTGATTATTTTGAGATATTTTCATCCCTTTTTGTATTAAAGTTTGCATTTTACTTTCATCTTCTAAGTATGCGCTGGCCCGATTTTGATACTTTTTATTTTCTTTTTCAAATTTCTCAATACCAAATTTCCCTTTAATAATTTTTTTATTAAACATATATAATACACTCCTTCATTATTTAACTTATATAATCAAAATAAAACATTTACAATGCAATAATACAAAACATAGAACCAACCAAAAAACGTATTAATACATACCCAAAATATTGAATGATTTTTCCCCAATGAAAGACACATCGCTGTTATATTTCCTATATTAAAGAACCAAGAAGTTATCTTTCTAGCATTAGTTCCTTTTATTACTACATCATTAAAATACTTGTAACCCCACTCTTTTAAACTGCACTTTATATTTTCTA
>NZ_JBALMG010000241.1:0-1330 GCF_036963225.1 Bacillus sp. JJ783
ATATAGTTCTTCATTCTCCTCATAACGAATAGATATGAGGACGATCTAATAGGAATTTTAAATCACATCTTAACTAGCATAAACAAATTAGAATATCTCCTATTTTAGCCAAAATATGTGCAAGATGTACCCTGTACTTCTCAAAAAAACATCATGGTCTAGAAATTATTCTTCTATTATCTGTATTACAAATAAGATTTAAAAACAAGCATCCACGCCAGGGATGCTTGTTTTTATCTAATTTATTTTAAACAACTATTTTCTCTATTTCATGTCGTGGGTTTTCATTTTATCCAATTCTTTTTGTATCTTCTTATGAAAATACTTTCTACCTAGATTCCATTCTATACATAAGAAAAACATCCCTAATAATAGATAAAGGATAAAACCAATAGTACTTTCAATACGATTCGTTATAAACAACCATGTCAGAAATACAATATGTGCTACTGGTAAAATTGCCCCCCAATAGATATTGTTTCTACTTGATAAGAAAAATTGAACAGCTAAAATACCAGCATAAATAAGAACCATTATTCCCCATCTCTTTCTTGTTTATATTTTTCAATAATCAATTTTGCATCTTCGACACTTATCCGATCATCAATCGACAGGCTCTTGATAAATTTAATAAATTCCTCGTTTTCTACGGCATCATTCATTTTTATTTTATCGATTAATCGATCAAGTTTAAGTCTTACTGTTGGGTATGATACCTCATAAACTTTTGCAATCTCTTTTAAAGAACCCGAATGAAGTACTAAGTTTTTAACAAACTCTAAATCCTCATTTTCCAAGGCTAAAATCCAGTTTGGAATATTATTAATATCCACAGCTTTGCCCTCCATTCACTTTTATTAATATTAGTTTAACATATTTTTTAATAATATTAATAAAATATTAAACTTTATTAAAAATAATTTTTATAATTTGTTTAATTAATTATAGAATAAAAAGAACCCATTTGAATTAAGTTACTCAAGTGGTATTGCTTCACAATCTGGCCCTTTAACAGAACAACTTATTGTCACTCAACAGTTCCTTAATCTATTTTTCAATTCCAGATGTCCTTTTCACTATAAATACAACTGTTTGAAAGGAATTATAGAAGATCCCCAAGAACACCTTTAAATTTCACAGGATCCTACTTACTTTTTAATCCCCAATCACCGAGTATGTTTATTTCTCCAAACTAAAGTCCATAATAATAAACAAAGACAAACCCTTTATTCTTAAAAGATAAGCTCTATTTCAAGAGTCCGGTTCTGGTGCAAAAACTTAATGATAATTGCAATGAATCTATAAATCTTAGACATACTGTTACTATTAC
>NZ_JBALMG010000242.1:0-3308 GCF_036963225.1 Bacillus sp. JJ783
CCCTTACATTTACCTTACATTTTTGTAAGGTAAAATAAAACATACTACTTCATAAGAGCATTTCTTTGGAATGAGAAATGCTTTTTATTTTCATCAAAATTAAAAAGATATTTCAATAACAATAATAATAAAATAAAAAACAATACAATTTTATTGCAAAACGATAAATTTCATAGTAAAATCATGTTGTTATTGCATAAGCGAGGTGCTTTTTATGAAACAAGTTACGACACTCTTTTTAAAGCTAGCTATTATTTTTATAGGAATCCCAGTTCTTGCATTGTGCATATTTTTGGTGCCTAAGATCGGGAATTTTGCTGGAGAATTGTATCCGGATATTGCTTATATAAAATCTCTCATTTTAATCGATATGTACGCGGCAGCGATACCTTTTTACTTTGCTCTGTATCAAGCTTTTAAACTTTTAAGCTATATTGATAAGAACCAAGCGTTCTCGGAATTATCAGTAAAGTCTTTAAAGAATATAAAATACTGTGCCATCACGATCAGTACCTTGTACTTGTTAGGTATGCCACTCTACTATCTCATGGCGAAAAAAATTGATCCTCCAAGTTTCATACCAATCGGATTGACCATCATTTTCGCCTCTATGGTGATCGCCGTTTTTGCTGCTGTTCTCCAAAGGCTTTTACAAGAAGCTATTAATATAAAATCAGAAAATGATTTAACGGTCTGAGGTGGAGGATATGGCAATTATTATTAATATTGATGTGATGTTAGCAAAACGAAAAATGAGCGTAACGGGGCTTTCGGAGAGGGTTGGGATTACGATGGCGAATCTTTCCATTCTGAAAAATGGGAAAGCAAAAGCGGTTCGTTTTTCAACATTAGAAGCGATATGTAAGACTTTAGATTGTCAACCAGGTGATATTTTGGAGTACAAAAGCGACGAATACACTCAATAAATACAGACAACAACTTTCTTCAACCAATGGGATTAAATAGTGAAATTAAAATGAAGGGATAGCAATTAAGCTATCCCTTCTCTGCGTTTATTATTGTTATTTAATATATCTTTAATTACTTTAACTTCAGTATTACATAATTAATGGTGTGTTTTATTATCAATCTCTATTTCCTATTTTTTATTTCCTCTTTCATACTTTCCACAAACGCATCTAGTTCAACAACTTCCGACTTCTCTTCCCCATATTTTCGTACATTTACAGCTTTGCTTTCCATTTCTTTATCACCAATAACAAGAACATAAGGAACTTTTTGCATTTGCGCTTCTCTAATTTTATATCCTAACTTTTCATCTCGTATATCTCGTTCGACACGAATTCCGGCTTGTGCTAATTTATCTGCAATCCTATTTGCGTATTGTTTATGCACTGCATTTGAAACTGGAATTACTTTCACTTGAACCGGTGCCACCCACGCTGGGAACGCGCCTCCAAAGTGCTCAATTAATATTGCTAAGAAACGATCTAAAGATCCTAAAACTGCTCGGTGAATGACAACTGGTCTTCTCTTTTCATTATTCTCATCTATATAATTTAAATCAAATTTCTCTGGCATTTGGAAATCAAGCTGGATTGTTCCGCACTGATGACTTCTATTTAAAGCATCTTTAATATGGAAATCAATTTTCGGTCCGTAAAATGCACCATCACCTTCATTTAATCTATATTTATAATTTAATGATTGTAATACATTTGCTAATGCTGCTTCTGCTTGCTCCCATAATTTATCATCACCCATTGAATCTTTTGGACGAGTAGAAAGCTCTACTTCATACTCAAATCCAAAAGTTTTATATACGTAATCAATTTGCGCCATTACTGATTTGATTTCATCTTCAATTTGTTCTGGTGTTACAAATAAATGAGCATCATCTTGGCAGAAAGTACGAACTCTTAATAATCCGTTTAAAGCGCCACTAAATTCATGTCGATGCACTTGACCGAACTCACACATACGAATCGGTAATTCACGATAAGAATGTAATTTATTTTTAAACATAAGCATATGGCCTGGGCAGTTCATCGGTTTTAATGCAAAACTTTTATGATCTACTTCTGAGAAATACATATTGTCTTTGTAATGTCCCCAGTGTCCTGACTTCTCCCATAATTCTTGATTCATCATAAATGGAGTACGCACTTCTTGATAATTGTACTCATTTTGAATTTTTCTTAAAAATGCTTCTAATTCATTGCGAATAATCTGTCCTTTTGGCAAGTAAAACGGCATTCCCGGAGCCTCTTCCGAAAACATAAACAATTCAAGTTCACTACCTAATTTCCGATGATTTCTCTTCGCAGCCTCTTCAACAAAATGCAAATAATTTTCTAATTCTTTTTGTGAAGCAAATGCCACACCGTATATACGCTGAAGCACTTGATTGTTACTATCACCTCGCCAATATGCACCAGAAACATGAGTTAATTGAAATGCTTTCAGATAACCAGTAGATGGCAAATGTGGTCCTCTACATAAATCTACAAATTCACCTTGTTTATAAAGTGTTACACTTTCCTCATTAGGTATTGCTTCTAAAAGCTCTAATTTCAAACTATCATTCATTTCTTGAAACAGTTTTTTTGCTTCTTCTCGAGAGATTTCAACTCGTTCTATCTTTACATTTTCATTTATAATATTTTTCATTTCTTTTTCTATTTTCGGTAAATCTTCTACGTTTACACTACTTTGAAGATCCATATCATAATAAAATCCATTCTCAATAACTGGCCCTACTCCAAGCTTCACATCACCATAAATTCTTTTCACAGCTTGCGCTAATATATGTGCCGCAGAGTGTCTTGCAATTTCTACACCTTCATTTGAGTCAATAGTAATAATTTCTACTTCTGCATTCTCTTCAATGTTTCGTCGTAAATCAAAAGACTGCTCATTAACTTTTCCTGCGACTGCTTTCTTTTTCAAGCTACTACTAATCGAACCAGCAATTTCTTCTAAAGTAATGCCTTTCACAAATTCTTTAACGCTACCATCTGGAAATTTAATTTCGATCATCTGTTCTTTCATTTTTCATCTCTCCATTTCATAATAAAAAGCACACTCATCCCTAAAATAGGGACGAGTGTGCTTTTACCCGTGGTTCCACCCAGATTCCCATCACTAAATGCAATGGCTTCTTTTACGATAACGTCGTTTACACGGCACTAGATACTTGATTTCCCCAGTGCAGCTCTAAGGTGGTAAGTTATTTTTCTGCGTTAGGAAGTTCTCAGCTTTCCTTCCTTCTCTGTATAACCGTTTAAAATAACTCGTGTCCTTTTCTTCGCTTTTGTAACAAATCCATTTATTGTTATTTAATATAT
>NZ_JBALMG010000242.1:3345-3592 GCF_036963225.1 Bacillus sp. JJ783
AATATATCCTATTCACTATATTTTTACAAGTGTTAAAAATATATTTTTTATTCAAAAAAAAGAAACCAAAAACATTTTTTGGTTTCCCCTGCTCTTTTTTACCAATCTTGTGGTTCGTAATTTAAGTCTGAAAATAGGCGTTTTTTCTCTTTTTTCGATAAATCTCTCCACTGTCCAACTGGTAAATTATTCAACTCAATATTCATAATTCTCGTACGTTTTAACGTGTATACTTGATAACCCAAAG
>NZ_JBALMG010000243.1:0-1608 GCF_036963225.1 Bacillus sp. JJ783
ACATGAAGAAGGAATTGATTTTAAAGTTCACATTATCTATGAGGAGAAATAAAAAGGTTATTAAAAACCTTTTTATTTATAAGCATTCATTAGTAAATAAAAACTCCCTAAAGTGAACCTCATTTAGTAGGACTTCTTCATTTACAAGTTTTCCGTGAGCATCATAAATATATCTATACATTCGTAAACTTTCTATTAAATTTTTGTTTATTTTATCATAATTGTACTTAAATTCATTTTCACAAGTGTACTGCCGATTAAGGTTTTCTCTGAGGAATGGAGGATGTAGGGATAGGTATAAAGTTGTTTTCTCTAGTTCTAAAAATTCCTTCATGGATGGGATTAAAGAGTATTCACTTCCTTCAACATCTATTTTTATAAAATTCAAATCCTTGATATTATGTTTATGAATTAATTCATGTACAGTGGTGCAATCTACGGTACATGAATTATCTGAAATAGTTGGAATAAGACTAGGAGTGGAGTCACCATATGCACTTCTTATATATAAATTAGCAGTTCCTGTTTTTTCAGATAATGCAGCATTTATAGGAGTTACCTTTGAAGAGATTTGGGTATTTAAAGTAAGGTTTTCATTCAATTCTTCAAAAGCAACTGGATCAGGCTCCACAGCGTAGACATGTTTGGCTAGGTTTGCCCCATATAAGACTGTAGGTCCAACCCAAGCTCCGATATCAAGATAGCTATTATGTTCATTTAGAAATCTGTCCAGAATATTGAATGTAGACTCTTCCCAACTATTATTTTTTATTAAATCCCATACCATAGCACTTTGTGGACTTGCTACTACGTCAAACATAGCTTCTCTTTTAGAAATAGATATTACATCATTAGTCATCGATCACATCTCCTTAATTAGTCAGTGTCGAAATCAGATTGTTAAGTGTAATTTTATTTATTAATTCCAATTACTCCATTCAGTATTAAACAGTTTCTTTTCTTCATCTGAAATAATATTGTTTTTGTACCAAGGTAAATGTTTACATGTAAAATCATCAGCTACTCTTACCGCATCATAAAAACCGTTATTGATAAATTTTTTATTGTACACAGCAAAAGTTGTATCAATGTGAGCTTTATAAACTTTTGGATTATTATATTGCCTGAGAGGAAAAAGCCAAAATTGTTGTTCCCATTGTCTAACTGTACATTGAAAACCGGCTCTTAACTCTTCGTTAAAATTAGGATCAGGCGAAATATCTAAGGCAAGGCCTGCTTTAAAGACTGAAAGGTCGATTGTTAATTTTTTCAAATATCCAAGAAAATCATCCGGCATTTGTTCATTAAAATATAAATCTGGATCACTTACAGCAAAGAAATCTGGAAGTAAATTCAAAACTTGAGGATTTGTAAAAAATTGTGGTCCGTAGTTCTCATTATTTTTCATCAAATTATATTTGGTTGATATTTGTTCGTAAAATTTAAGTAGAGGGGGAAAAGTTGAATTATTATCCCAAATCCATATATTTTCATCTTCCACCTTTTTTTCTTGTAACTGATTTAACATTTTTTTTAAATAGGTAATATTATTAAAAGCTATTACTATTACAGGAATATTTGAATTGTTTTTTAGGTTCTCTATATTAG
>NZ_JBALMG010000244.1:0-6081 GCF_036963225.1 Bacillus sp. JJ783
ATATACACCAACAGATAAAAATATACTAAAAATCATATTTCTTATAATTTTAATTTATTTACTAAATAGACGACTCCAAAATGATTTAATTTATATATGGTAAAATATATCCATCGCTAATATGTCCAAACATGTAATTTTCATATCAGCAAAATTACAACTAGACTTATACAACATGATTCAAAAATCAATGAAGGAATGTTTTAAGTGAAAGGACGTATTCGAAAAAGAGGAACAAAGTGGTATATTATTGTCAATATCGGAGCTGATCCAGAGACAGGAAAAAGAAGACAAAAGTGGCTTTCATGATAAATTTAAAGTCTATTTGAAAAAAACAGAATTAAACAACATTAGATTTCATGATTTACGCCATACACATGCAACGCTTCTTTTAAAACAAGGAGTACATCCAAAGATTGTAAGCGAACGATTGGGTCATAAGGACGTTTTCATAACTTTAAATCGCTATTCACATGTTTTACCAGGATTGCAAGAGAATGCTGTTAAAACATTTAGTGAGAGACTATTCGGATGGTAATGTTTGCAAATATAAAAAATGAGGTTTCTCTTTTCTAGAGAAACCTCACCACATCAATGTTTTTGTTAAATTTTAAACTGACTCGTATACAAATCAAAGTAAAACCCTCCATCTTCCATAAGAGTTTCATGATTTCCTCTCTCTAAAATACTTCCATCTTTTATTACAAGTATTTGATCTGCTTTTTCAATCGTTTTCAGCCGATGAGCAATTACAAAGCTCGTTCGCCCTCTCATTAAATTATTTAATCCAGCTTGAATTTGTAATTCTGTTCTCGTATCGATATTAGATGTAGCTTCGTCGAGAATTAATATATCTGCATCTGCTAAGATCGCTCGTGCAATCGCAAGAAGTTGTTTTTGTCCCTGACTTAAATTCGAACCTTCTGAAGCGATTTCTGTTTCATATTGATTCGGTAAATGCTTAATAAAAGAATGTGCTGATGCAGCTTTAGAAGCAACCATTACTTCTTCGTCACTTGCATCCAAACGCCCATAACGAATATTATCCATAATCGTCCCAGCAAATAAATACGTATCCTGTAAAACAACCCCTATTTTACTCCGCAAAGAATTAATATCATAATCCTTTATATCTTTTTCATCAATGCTAATTTTCCCTTTTTGAATGTCATAAAAGCGAGTTAACAAATTAATAATTGTTGTTTTTCCGGATCCAGTTGGACCGACTAAAGCGATTGTCTCTCCAGGATTCGCCTCAAGACTCACATCTTTTAAAATCATGTTGTCCTGTGCGTATCCAAATGAAACTTTCTCAAGCCTAACATGTCCTTGTAAGTTTTGTACAAGTACTGCATCTTTTTTATTTTGAATTTCTGGTACTTCATCCATAATTTCAAAAACACGTTCTCCTCCAGCAACTGCCGCTTGAATCGTATTCATTAAAGTTGCAAATTGACTAAGTGGTCTTGAAAATTGTCGAGAATAATTAATAAAAGCTGCAATGACACCTACTGTTGTCATTCCGTTTAATACCATTACCGATCCAGTTCCAATTACAAGCCCCATTCCTAAGTTATTAATAAAGTTCATACTTGGAAAAATAAATGCTGAAAACGTTTCAGCCTTCGTTGCTGAAATTCTTAGCTGTTCGTTAATTTCATTAAAGTTATGTACGGTTTCTTTTTCTTTTCCGTATAACGTAGTTACGTCTGCACCTGTAATAGCTTCCTCGATAAATCCATTTAATTCCCCTAAATCCTTTTGACGCTTCGCAAAGTTTTTGCCACTATAAGCAACTAGTTTTTTTGTAACGAAAAACATAATAGGTACTGTAATTAAAGTTACAATTGCTAAAATCCAATCTAATGAAAACATCGCAATTGTTACACCTATAAATGTTAACGCTGATGAAATAATTTGTACAACACTTTGTGTCAAAGCTTGATTTAAGTTATCAATATCATTTGTCACACGGCTCATTAAATCACCTTGAGAACGTACATCAAAGAATCGTAGAGAAAGTGTTTGGATTTTCTCAAAAATATCTTGTCTTATTTTTTGTATAGTCTTTAATGCAACATTAATCATTACAAATGTTTGTAACCATGTTAACAATACGGTTATCCCATATATTGCAATGAACAGCATGCACATTCTCGCTGTCCCGCTTAAATCCTTCGGTACAATGTATTCATCAATGATGACCCCCATATAATATGGCCCAAGTAAACCTAGTAATGTCGTGATAAATACAAGAATAATAACGAACATAAGAGATACTTTTTGATACCCCATGTAGTTCCATACTCGCATTATAGTTCCTTTAGTATTCTTTGTTTTTCCCGTTTTCGGATTGTTACGTCCACCTTTATTTCCAAATTGTCCTTGAAAATTACGCATGCTCTTCCCCTCCTTCTTGCTGCAGGCTACCACCTTGGGAAAGATAAATTTCCTGATACACTTCACAAGTTGCCAATAAAGCCTCATGCGTACCATTTCCAACTAATTCACCGTTATTCAAAACGAGGATTTTATCAGCATCTATAATAGAAGATATTTTTGATGCAATTAAAAATGTCGTTGTGCCACTATATCTTGTCCTTAACGCTTCCTGTATTACAGCTTCTGACTTCGCATCAACTGCCGATGTAGAATCGTCTAATACAAGAATAGATGGCTTTCTCACTAGGGCTCTTGCAATAGATATACGTTGTTTTTGCCCGCCAGATAGATTGGTTGCACCTTGTGTTAAGTTATATTGATAAGAGTCTTCCAGCTTATTGATAAACTCAGTCGCACAAGCAGATGAAGATGCTAATTCCAATTCATCATAAGTTGCATCTTCTTTGCCATAACGTAAATTCTCTTCTATACTGCCTGAAAAAAGGAGTGCCTTTTGTGGAACGAAGCCAATGGAGGCACGAAGTTTTTGCAAATCGTATGCTTTCACATTAAAATCATCTATACATATTTCACCTTGATCAACATCGTAAAGTCGTGGCAATAGTTTTGCTAATGTAGATTTACCACTCCCAGTAGATCCAATAATCCCTATTTTTTCACCTTTACGTACAGTAAATGAAATATCTTTTAAAACATATTCATTATTTTTCGTATAACTATAGCTAACATTTTTAAACTCTACATTACCACCCACTTGTTTTGGTTCATATACGTCGCCTTCAGTTGTAATATCAACTTCAGTATGTAAAACTTGTTGTACACGATCAGCTGATGGAAAAGCACGGGCAATTTGAATAAATACCATACTAATAGACATAAGTGACATTAAAATGATATTTAAATAGTTAATAAAAGCTAAAATGGCCCCTACTTGGAGTGTACCGTTAAAAACTTTCTCGCCACCCATCCATAAAGTTGCTACAATCCCGCCATTTACAACTAGCATAATAATTGGCATCATCAATGAAATAATTTGTATAGCACGAATATTTATTTCAGTTAAACTTATATTAACTTTCTCAAACTGTGAGATTTCATATTTTTGTCTTACATATGCTTTTATAACACGTACACCGGATAAATTTTCTTGTAGCTTTGTATTTACTTTATCTAATGCTTCTTGTACTCGTTTAAATGAACCGCTCGCTTGACCTGCAATCCATACAATTGCAACTAATAAAACGGGTACCACAACAAGTAAAATTGGAAATAGTTCTCTCGCTGTTACAAAGACTATAATGATACTTCCAATAAATAATAACGGTCCACGGACAAGTACACGTAACGTCATCGTCATTGCCGCTTGAATAGATGTAATATCATTTGTCACGATTGTTAATAATTTACCTGTTCCAAATGAATCACGATTTTTACTGGAAAATGTTTCTATTTTAGAAAACACATCTTTTCGTATGTCTGTAGCGAAATTAACAGCAGCTTTTGTAGAATACATCATACAACCAAGTCCTCCAACTAAACCGATTGCTGCTGCCCCTATCATAAGAAGCCCCATTTTTATTACATAATTCAAATCCCGGTTTGCAATTCCAACATCAATAATATGTTGCATTATTGTCGGTTGAATTAAGTCCATCGCAACCTCAAGTACCATAAATAACGGCCCAATAATAGCGAAGAACATGTATGGTTTTAAATACTGTAACAACTTGCGAAATGATTTCATACATAATCTCCTTTTTTCATGAAATTACCATTGAATAATTCATATTCCTCCTTATTTAAGTGATATAGTCTGTAATTTCTTCATTAGTCCTATTATATTATGTAAATTAATATTTAACATTATTAAATGATAAGTTTTAAATCATTTTTAGTCAATAAAATGGAACTTTAATCTACCAGGCATTTTCACTGCCAGTTGATGTGAATACTCTTTAACTTAATAAAAACCGCATTCTCATTTAGTAAGAATGCGGTTTTCCCATCTATATTTGTTCAATTTTAAAATCGAAAACCTCGGTCTCGAATCCATTATTTTCAGAAGGACTACACGTATAAAAACCAATTTTAACAGGCTCATTACCTATGTCCTCCATCAAATGAGCGATTCTTATTTGTTCCCATCGCTGACTCGTTTTCACATATATTGTATAATCGCCAAGTTTTCGAATAATTCGAAAACTTAATTGTTGCTTAGCAAACTCATTTGGATAGTCTTGCGTTGACCAATCAGAATAGCCATTATTCGTTACGACAGCACCTAAATGTGATGGGCCCTCAGGAATATATTCTAAAGATGTTTTTAACCAACACTTCTCAGAAATCATAACAAATAAACCCGCTTGATCGTATGTCGCATTTGGATTCATGCGCAATTGAACTTCAGCCTGAAAATCTGTCATTATCTCATCATAAAATACATGGCCATTCATTACTTCAAAACCATAATGGGTTTTCAGCCAAAAATCTGTTTCTTCTTTCGAATGGACAATGAATGTATCATTGTCTTCAAGTTTGTAAAATTTAGGTGCGTTCATTACAGTAAGTTGCTCAATATGATTTGGTATATATGATGTTTTCATAATTCCTCCATAAAAAAGCATTTAAATTAATATTTAAAACTCAGTTAATACCGGGAATTTATAACCTTTAAAATCTAATTCTTTATTACTTCGAACCATTAAATACTTACTAGTCTGTAATTCTGTATATTGTACATCATCAATTCCTAATTGATCTGGGTAGAAATAAAATTCAATCTCCGTAAATTCCCCAGAGATTTCCTCACATAATTCATCTAAAATCGGAATTACCGGCGCAAATACTCCAAATAATTTTAGTTTTTGATTTTCTACTGTAAAAACAATCAGCGCATCTAATTTCTCTGAATAATAAAGGTTTTCATTCCATGTTGAATCATACATATTTAAATAAAACGAAGAGCGGTAATTTAACGTTGAAAATTTATTAGAAAGCCTTTGGCCATTTTCAATAATCTCATGTATTAATTGTCTATCCTCTTCATTATAAAAATCTAACTTTTTAAGTTGAGAATCTTTATCACTCTTGTTTTCGTATGATACTGTCATCAAATATTCTTGCACAATTTGAAAACCAAATGGTTTATATAGTTCCGGATTTTCAGTAAACAAGACCGCACACTCGCATTGCTCATCAATTTCCTCTATCATCTTACTAAACAATTGTTTCATTAATCCTCGTCTACGATAATTCGGATGTGTCATTACTGATTGAATACCCGCTGCATTTATTTTTTCACCATTAATTAAAAGCGGAAGTGAAAATGCCGCAACATTTGCAATCGCTTTATCATCTTGTAAAAATGATAATGCTTTATATGTATAATCCCAATATCCTTTCGCTGAAAAATCATGCAATGTTTGACTTGTAATCCCAAACACTTCTTCAAATAAAGGAAATAACTGCTCTCTTTTCGGTTCTTCTAATAGAATATTTGCAAAATTATCAACATTCCCCATATTGTCCCTCCATACGTCGATTCCATTAAATTAGATATATTTATATGACCTAATCCTAGAATAATAGGCCTTTCAAATCAATATATTATCATAAAACATAAAAAAATAGTCTAATTTATTTTTTGTTTTGACTATTTAAAAAGAAGTCAAATAAACT
>NZ_JBALMG010000245.1:0-295 GCF_036963225.1 Bacillus sp. JJ783
CGAGCCGCCTCCGCTTTTATTTGTTACACAGCCTGTTTCTTTTCTTCTACATCCTGTCCATCCCAGCACTCTGTATTCTTTAAGCCAGGAATAGAACTTGCAAGGAAGACAGGATCCTTGCCTTGTTTCTTTTGCTTAATATAGTCTACTAAAGCTGCGTAGGCAAATTTGCTAAGGAATGAGATGGCAATTAGGTTTGTAAATACCATTAGTCCCATAAAGAAATCAGCTAAGCTCCAAACTGTTTGAAGGGCAGCGATTGATCCGAAGAAAACCATTCCGACAACTGCAACGC
>NZ_JBALMG010000245.1:460-895 GCF_036963225.1 Bacillus sp. JJ783
ATACTAAGAATGTATCTACGAAAACACCTAATGCTTGAACAAGCCCTTGTTTTACAGGGTGAGATACATCTGATGTTGCAGCTGCGTTAGGAGAGCTACCCATACCTGCTTCTGTCGCGAATAAACCGCGCTGAATTCCGAACTTGATTGCTGCTCCAATACCACCAGCGATGGCTTGGTCTAAACCAAATGCACCGTTAAATATTTCTAGAAAAATGCTTGGTAACATATTGAAGTTTTTAATAACGACAAAAATAGCCACACCAATATAAACGATTGCCATTGGAGGAACAATCATTTCTGTAATACGTGAAATGCTTTTAATACCACCAAAAATAATAACTGCAACTAATAAAGCTAATACAGCTCCTACGATAGTTCGTTCTAGTCCAAAAGCATTTTCAAACGCTATTGTTACTGTATTTGCTTGTACTG
>NZ_JBALMG010000245.1:978-1164 GCF_036963225.1 Bacillus sp. JJ783
TTAAACCTTTTTCCATATAGTAAGCAGGGCCACCACGGAAACCACGACCATCTTTTACTTTATAAATTTGCGCGAGCGTACATTCTACAAAACTAGTAGCTGCTCCGAGAATCGCGATAAACCACATCCAAAATATTGCACCAGGTCCTCCCATTGAAATTGCTAGTGCTACACCAGCTAAGTTCC
>NZ_JBALMG010000245.1:1254-1562 GCF_036963225.1 Bacillus sp. JJ783
TGCTATCTTTCTTTTTTTCTTTTCGATTAAATCCTTTACTAATTAAACTGACCATATCACCGAAATGAGTAATCTGTACAAATTTCAATTTAAAAGAGAAATAAAGACCGAAGCCGATTAACATTGCAATAAGAATATATGACCATAAAATATTATTCGTTACCTCAAGGAATCTGCTAAAGATATCAACCATATAATACACTTCCTTTTTTCATAATAAGAAAATTATATGCAAAAAATATACCAGAATCAAATTTTCTAAAAAAATATGTTACTTAAATACTTTTTATGTTATGATTATGTTACAT
>NZ_JBALMG010000246.1:0-1000 GCF_036963225.1 Bacillus sp. JJ783
GTTAGTGAATCTGTTAATGTTTTATATGATAAATTTGAAAGAGCTAATAGATCGTTCGTATATAACATTCTATGCTTCTCTAATAATAATAGTACTAATCGTTCTGACGGTTTTAATGTTTCATCACTTTCTAGTATAAAATCTATATTTTTCATATTCCCTACTTCTTACTCCTTATATAAAAAAATGATTTTAGTAGTTATTTAATATAAAAATACTACATAACAAATTTGAAGATATATCGAAATAACATAACACCCAAACACTTTTATACTATAACATAAAAAAGACATTTCCCCAAATTGAAAATGCCTTTTTATATCTACTTCTCTTTTTTATATAATTGATATGATTGTTCTAGCCCTTTATTATATTTCGTATTATTATCTGTCCATTCTCCCCCCAGGTTTCCTGGCCACCCTGATGTATTAGCAACATATTTAAGCAACTCCCAATCCTGCAGTCCTTTTTTCACACCACGCCCATACGATTTGACCATACTTGAAATTGCTATCGTTGTATTTATACGTGAATCCACTAAACTCTCTTCCGATAATTGTGCTGGTGCTAATCCACCACGATGTAATTGGAATAATCCGAAAGATGTTCCGTTATCTCCTATTGCTTTTCGGTTAAATTTTGTTTCATGATCCGCAATTGATAATGGTATCCAATCTGGAATATCATACCTCTTTGCAACTTCACTAATTACTTGTTTATTATTTTTAATCTCTTTATGCTTTTCATAGTTGGTATGAATTACATAACTTAAGGTAAATAACGTAAGTAATATAAATATATATTGTAACGCTTTTTTCATCATTTCATCTCCTGATTTGTGTATGTTTCACTTTCTATATACACTATAAGACTTTTATGTGACATTCATTTGACAAAATGATATTAATTATACATAAGCTGTTACAGTTTTAACTATCAATCTAAAAACTACAATTCTTCTAAAAGACTCCTTCAGCACATAAAAACAATCAGCCTTTCA
>NZ_JBALMG010000247.1:0-2208 GCF_036963225.1 Bacillus sp. JJ783
ATTCTTTTGTTTTCTTCATGTTGTAATCCTCCAGTACATTGATCATCTTAGTTTAAATATTATCATGAATATGCATTATTATATTTAATTTTTATCAAATATAATGTAAAGAAAGGTACTTTAAATAAGTTTGGTATAGCGCTATGTTATTTTTTGTTAGGTTCTATTTTTATCATTTGAATTTGAAAGAGGTCACTGTCTTTTATGCCCAAGACTAGCATTTCTTCTTTTAATGAACGCCAGGATTCAATTTTGATAGATTTAGTGGTTGTTCGATCTCGTAAGGTATATTCGTGAATATAATAAGATTCCTCGTTTTTTCTCATGTGAATCCTTTATTCCTCCTTTAAATAATCAAAAATCCGTAGGTATATAAAAATTACACATTAAGTAATTATTTCTAATCTGTATTTACTTTGGTTTACTAGTAATCGTAATATAATCGTAATATCTTTTTAAGGATAAGTGAGATTTAAATCCGATTTGTAGCATGATTTGTTCAGGTGTGTTTTTCTGTTTAATTTCCCTTAAAACAAATGTGTTCCGAAAATGTTGGGCAGAAATTCCCTTTCGAAGATTGGCGCGCTTTACTTCTAATCGTATCATCTTTTGTATAGATATTTCGGTTAAGTTTTTAGGTGCATCATCATCGTAGCTCCAATGATATGTGCCTCGAGTGGAATCAAATGCAACAAATAATGGTTCTTCTGTGTGATATTGTGGCCGTATGGGTTTAGGAATTACTTTAAGATAGTTATATAAATGTAGTTTATCTTCTTCTTTTAAATGAATTGTACGATTTATTTTTGATTCTTCAGGAATAGATAGCGTGTTATTCTCGAAATGAACATGTTTCATTTGCAAGGATACGACTTCATGTAAGGATAATCCATAATCTAAGAGTAGGATAATGATAGAAATGTTGCGTTCTAATAACATTGGACGTGTAGCTCTCTGTTTTTCAGTTAGGCTCTCTAAGGAAGAAACGACTTCTTTTAAACGTTTTTCTTCTTTAGAAGATATAAAATCTTTATCTCTTAATGAACGGTCTGGTTGATCTATTTGTATTACACTTTCTATCGGACTAGGTAAATCCAGGGACTCATAAAGTCGATTCAGAGCAATATAAATACGATGTATAGTTTTATCTGAATAGTGACGTTCTTCTTTTAAGTAATGAAAAAAATCTTTAAAGTCTCTTTTGTTTAGGTATTCCCATATATCTTCATCGATGCTCCGTTCAGTAGTTTCTAACCACGATAAAAAGTGTTCTACATCATACGTATATCTTTTGATTGTTGATGGTTTTCTTCCTTTTTGTAGTAAGTAATCAGTAAAGTGTTGCGTTGTTTTTTCTAGAATTGTAGTAGACATATTTTTAACCACCTATTCCAGTAAATTTTGAGTGACCTCTAATCTCGCTTTTCTAATCTCTTCTATTAATAATGCTTCAATCATTTTGTTTCTTCATATCTTTTAACTACGTTGTAGAATGTAGTACTAGGGAGATTAGATTTTTTCATAGCGATTCTTGCTGTGATTTTCCCTTCTTTCCATTCTTTATAAGCATCTTTAAATTCTTGTGTAATTTCAGTTTGGGGTCTACCTAAATGTTTCCCTTTAGCTTTCGCTAGAGCAATTCCTTCAGCTTGACGTTTTTTAATATCATGACGTTCTTTTTCGGCAAAGGCAGATAGAATAGTTGTAGTTGCCTTTTGGATTGCTCTTTGAATGACATCATTTGTAGCGTCGCCGTTATACGTTACGTTTATAAAAGATTCATTTAAAAACTGTAAATTTATTTTTTGCTCCTCATAATATTTAAATTCATCTAAAACATCATTCATAGTTCTTCCAAGCCTTGTCAATGAATCGAATACTATCGTATCACCTGTGCGAGCCATACGTTTCATTGTTTGATAATATTCTCTATCCATATTACTTCCTGTTTTCTTATCGATAAAAATATCTCGTTCGTTAATTCCGATATTTTTCATATTTACAATTTGCCGTTCTTCGTTCTGATCCTTACTTGATACACGAACATATCCAAACTTCTTAGTAGTCATAATGATTGCAACCTTCCTAAAAAAAGAATCTTTTGTTTTTTTGAATCTATTTGATTACTATTATACCAAAAAGTGTACCGAAAGGTATTGTGTATTTATAGAATGTACTGAAATTAAAAAATAGACCTTTTCGAATGAT
>NZ_JBALMG010000248.1:0-1971 GCF_036963225.1 Bacillus sp. JJ783
TAGTAAAATAATGTAAATCATAAAGACTGAGTAGAGAAAAACAATTAAAAATAGTTCATGAAGAAAAAAAGAAAGTGGTTCGTTATCCACTTTCCTTTCCTAATTTTATTATGTATCAGAAAAAAGTCCCCTATTTAATAGGGGACTTTTTAGTTATCATAGTGTTATAGATAATTTAAATATTTACGCTACGCTGCGATACTCTTCTTCTTTTTCTTTTTTCTGATTAGGTGCTTGAATTAAAATTGAGATAATGAATGACACGACACATAATACGCCGATCACCATAAAGGTTGGTTTGAATCCACCTAGAAGTGCACCGATAAAGGAACCTGCAAGCGCTCCAAATCCAAATCCTTGATACACAATTCCGTAGTTCTTACTATGGTTTTTCATACCGAAGAAATCACCAACAATAGCTGGGAAAATAGTGATATTTCCACCAAAGCAAAACGCCACACTTGCTACACAGACGAAGTAGATACCATAATTTAAATCTACGAAACTTAGAACCAAGACTGAAGTCGCCATAGCAACAAAAGTACCAGTAACGATTTTTAAACGGCCGATTTTATCTGATAACGGTCCTAGAATGATACGACCCAATGTATTGAATATTGCAACCATAGCCACCGCATTAGCTGCTGTTGCTGCGCTAAGCCCTACAAGTTGAACACCGATGTCTTTTACCATACCAATTAAGTATAAGCCGCTCATACATGATGTAAATAACATAATAAATAATAAGTATACTTGTTTTGTGCCTAACATTTCTTTTGTTGTATATTCTTTAGTTTTTGTTTCCTGAACTGCACCTTGATCAGCAGCTTGATGGATTAAACAAGCGCCAATCACGATCATAGCTGTAACAATTAAACCCCAGTATATAAACGCTTGCGATACACCAACTGAATCAATCAACATTGCGTTTATGTATTTAAATATTAGGCTACCTGTACCATATGCAGAGACAGATATACCGGCGATTAAACCTTTACGCTCTGGAAACCACTTTATTAAATTGGATAGTGAAGTGATATATGCTGTACCATCTGCGTAACCTACAACAACTCCTGCTAGTACATAAAGCATTAATAATGAGGAAGCTTGTGAACTAAGTATTAATCCAAGTCCTAACGCTAGTCCAGCTATCATAATAAGTTTACGAAGTCCCCATTTTTCTTGCAATTTACTCGCAAACAAAGTTGAAAACGCTAAAGAAAGGCTAGTAATTGAGAAAGTTATAGCAACAGAGTTAAGGCTCCAACCGTATTTACTCACTAAGGGCTGATTGAATAAACTCCATGTATATATCGTTCCAAGCCCCATTTGTACTATGACTGTGCCAAGAACAACAAGCCATGGATTAACCGATGATTTTTTCATACCATCTCTCCTCCTCTTTCTATTTCAATGCTATTCGCTAAATATGCTTTTTTCATTTTCATCTTCGCCACCTCATTCGATTTAACAACTTCATTGTATAAGATATCACCCGTTATGTAAGCACTTACAAGACGGAGCGTCAAATATATGGAACCAGTTACATAAAACGAAGGATGAAATACAAAAAACTACTTGTTAAATACGTAGCAGCTTTTATAATGTTTTGCATCAGTACGACCTACGGAAGCTTTTACATCTTCTTTTACAAAAAAAATTATCGAATTATACCATGGCTGGACTTCAATATTTTGCTTATCCTATTCTTATTTAACTCTTCAACGTTTATAACATGTTGCGTCTGTATTTCTTGATACAAATCATTTAATAGTCTTGTAATCTGGCTTCTCATTACAATGCTTGTAATCAAAAGTTCCATCATTTATACATTTCCACTTCCGTATATCTTGTTTTCCTAACGAAACATACAGAATTACAACGTTTTTCTACAATTTTCTACATAAAAACAGAAAACATATAATTCATTTACATAATGTTGCACTTTAATTTTTATTAAACAACAAATAT
>NZ_JBALMG010000249.1:0-3060 GCF_036963225.1 Bacillus sp. JJ783
TACGTTTTAGTTTTTTATAAAAGTACAGAATTTAAATATATAAGGAACATCTTTAGTATGATGTTATCACAATTTAAAAAGAGACGGGATGTTGCTTAGGTGAAAAAATAAGTATAGATATTATATTGCTTTTAATTAGAAAACGTGAAGAATTAGCCCTAACATAATATTTATATAATGCATAGTATTCTATTAAAGGGATACGTATTTAAGCGGAATATAAAATATTTATCCCCATGTACGGGTGTGAGTTGAGATTTTTTAAATAGAGGTCAACTGATATCTTAGATGGAGGTTATATATACCATGGCAAAATTTCAAGTGACATGTGTTTTGAAAGGGAATCTTCCTGTGCTAAGCGAGGGAGAATTTTGTTTTTGTATAGATACTTGTGAATTATTTATTGGGACGAAAAAAGGAAATGTAAAAGTATCAACAGAGAATAAATTTGAGAGTTTAGTAAGTAAACTCAAAAGTAATACATTTGGAGGCTTCTTTAACCTTAAGTCCAGTAAATCACTGATTGGAGAAACAGAATCTGCTAATGTGGTTTCGGGTACTTATTTTCTTGAGTTAGAAAGATGGAATGTTAAAAATGATGGAACGGACGCTAATAATACTTCTAAGGGGATTAATAATGCATTATTATGGGCATCTCAACAAGGGTTTATAGAAGTTGTTTTGCCTATGGGAATATATTTAATTGATGAGAATACACCAATTGAACCACAAAGTTTTATGACCTTAAATTTAGGTGGAGCAACTTTGAAAATAAGAGATAATGGATTAGTTAAATATGCAATCGTAAGATATCAAAGAAATCAAAAGTTTTCTCGGATTACAAATGGAAGGATTGAAGGTGATAAAGATACACATGATTATACAACGATTCCTCATACACATGAATGGGGATATGGAATTGAAGTAGGAAATACGACTCCTATTGAGGGGAGTAATATTAGTTATATTTCGATAGATAATATGGAAATCTTGAATTGTACTGGCGACGGTATAGCGATGGAAAGTACATGGGGACAAATTGGAGAATATGATTTTGCTGGTACATTTGAAGTAGGTGGTATCAGTGATGTCAATGGTACACCGATAGTAGATGCTAATAAAATTAGATCGAGCATAAAAATAGATTTGCATCATGAGAGCATTACAAAATGGGGATATTTCGGATTATATGGCGATGGGTATGGTGGAATTGGTTCGGAAATTAATACAGAATTATATGATGTGTTATTTTATAAGGCTGATAATACTTTTGTAGCTGCTACGAAGAGGATAATGTTTTTTGAAGAAGTGAATGTTCCGCAAGGCGCAGATTATGCGAAAATCGTTCTTCATCAAAGTACGGTACCTTCGAAAGATGGTTGTAAAATAACTGTCAGAATTCCAGAATTCTCTAAAAATGTATTTATTGAAAAATGTAAAATACATGATTGTAGAAGGCTTGGAATAAGCGTATCTGGAGCGAAACAAATATATATTAGAGATTGTGAAATCTACAAAATGAAAGGGACGGCACCTCAGGGAGCAATAGATATTGAAGATGGGTATCGGCTAAATCAATATATAAACATTGAGCGTAATAACATGTATGATAATCAAGGATATAACATTGTCGTAGTTGGTGGTAGATACATTAATATCATTCAAAATAAATTAACGAACAATTCATTAGTAGTAGGCCAAAATGTAGAGAAAGTTATCATAAATCATAATCACTTAAGAGAAGTAAGTTGTGTTTTAGGTGGGGAAGTAACTTTTGTGAATAATCAAATGTATGCTACTCGAGTCATAATAGATCAAGGAGATAAAGAAGCGCTTATTGGTAACTGTATTTTCCATAATAGCGCGTTGGTAATGGGAAGAGATAAAGCATATTGCATTCAAGTCAACCAGTGTGAATTTTTTAGTGATCAAGATTTATTTCATTCATTTTCACAGTTAGGTTCAATAATTGGTTTCTCAACAGAACCACAAACTATATCGGATTGTGTTATTAAAGGAAGCTCTGTAGAGGGTACAAGTTTGACAGGTGTATCACCTGGTGTGAAAAATGGATGGAGATTAAGTAATGTTTCTTTTATAGATACGAAACATCCGCAAGGAATCATTACAAATTTACCACCAGGAGTATATACAGGATGTAATTTTGAGAACAGCGGTACAATATCATTTGTTACAAAAACTCCTCAAGCAGAATATGAGTTTAATGGATGCTCATTTAGTTGGGATGCTTATAATCTGTTTATAGTTGAATCTTCTCAAACGATAGCCATGCTAAAAGTGAAAAATAGTACTTTTAGAGGGGGAAGATGGGGCTCGGCATTCTTTTTATGGGACATTGGGGGGAGAATAGAATTTATTAATAATGTATTTGAATACCCTAATTCGGAATCGACAGATAGTATAATTAACTTTTGGAATGAAACGTTTATAAGTGAGTATATATTAATAGAAAATAATATATTTAGGTCAAATAAGAGTATGATAGGCGTAAATGCAAATCAGATTTCGTCTTCAATTACCTTAATTTTTAAAGATAATATTGTGGACACAGTAGTTATAAAGTTAAGGGATGAGCACATTAAGAAAGATAATTATATTAATGGTGTCTTTGATCCGTATTTTTATAGTGCAACTGAACCGACTGAGGGATTCTTCAGGGTCGGACAAACAATTAAAAACTCGAATCCAGTTGCAGGAGGGTATATAGGTTGGATTTGTCTTAATGAAGGTAATGCTAATAATACAATTTGGGAAAAGGATATAGTATATAAAATGGATGATGTTGTAAGTGTTAACGGTAAAGTTTATAAATGTAAAGTGATGAGTACTAATGGAGTAGCAGAACCTTCGCAAGTAGATAGTAGTGCAGAATGGGAATATTTAAGTGAGTTAGCTGTGTTTAAATTATTTGGCAGAATAGCAGAATAGGGAATTATGGTAATGATAGATTGGCATAATTAAACAAAACAAGGGGTAACTAAATTTAGTTATCTCTTGTTTTGTTTAATTACATATAAAATTTAAAAAGTTACTTAGTGT
>NZ_JBALMG010000250.1:0-5032 GCF_036963225.1 Bacillus sp. JJ783
GCTTTATTAGATAAAGAGCCATTATTTTTAAAAGAATTAAAAGACTTAATAGAAAAGTATACGAATAATTTCGAATGGTATTCAGGAGCTGGGCCAATTGTTGAAATTAGAGATTTTTTAGAAGAGTTAATTTTGGAAACAAGTGATTTGGAAAAGATTGAATCCCTTTGCTTTGATGGAGGAAATGAAATTTATCATATCTTAAAGCCAGATTGGGATGGTGAAGACAGTTTATTTGATGTAATATCTGTTGAAGGATTTCAAAATTTAAAAAATTTAAAAACAGTGGAATATATTTCAATGTGTTATCCAAAAGTATTAGAACCATTTAAACAAGCTGGAATTGAAATTGAGGATTAATGAGGGGCAAGTTATGTACTAATGGAAGTGTTTTTTCTTATGCAACTAACAGAGCAGAATGGAGGATATTATGATAATAATCGATAGAGATGGTGAAGCTTACTGGAGTAAAACTGTTGATTTAGGCATTTTAGGTAAATTCAATAGCATTTTTATAGATTTAGATGGATGCGATATAACAGGGGCAACGGATAATATGCCTCAAGAAGAGAAGGTAGAAAAAGCTACAAAATATTATGGTAATAGATTCAAAGAGTTAGAAACAAATGTGGGGTTTATAAATGAGCAATTTCTAATGTGGGTTGTAACGCACTTATGTGATATAGAATATCCATTTTGGGAATTTGGTGATGAAGATGAAAGTAGTGAAGATTATCCAGATTATATAGTAAAAGAAGAAATAAAAAAATTCGAAGATGAAAATGGACAATTGCAACATGATCCGTATAGTCCAAGTCCGATTTATAGAGAAATTCAGGAATATAATGCATATAACAATGAAGATAATTTATCAAGCTATGAAATTATAACGAAATATTTACCGGTTCTGGATTTCAAAAAACTTGTAGGTACAATTAGAGCTAATAGTATAGATACATTTGAAGATAACATAAACTTTCAAGTGAGTAGTGAGGTTTGTGGTGGAATGTTACTTTGTGCTACTTACGGAACAATCTATGCTAATAATGAGTTAGAAGTTACGCATAACTGCTAATATAAAGATTACTGATAGGGATATCGCTACACATCCATCAACTTAAAAATATTAACTCCCCCAAGAGTAAAAAGCGCGATTCTTACTAAAAGAATTGCGTTTTTTCATCTGAACTTAATGGAGAGTTCACCTACAAAAGTAGTAGAAATTTTATTCGAATTTACTACCTCAGTTGGATTTATCATATATCTATTTCGATAAAATAGTAAATAGATGTATCAGATTTGGAGATATATTACAATGATTATACATACTTCAGATTTTAAATTACAGTAACTATTTAACTCGTTGTTATTAATAAAGAAAGGAACAAGTAGAATGATACAGAATATATATGAAACTCATTTACACGTAAGAGATTTAGAAAAGGCGATAGATTTCTATCAAAATAAGTTAGGGTTAGCATTAGCAAAAAAACTATCCAAAAGAAAATTGGCTTTCTTTTGGATAGGAGAAAGTAAAAAGCAAATGCTTGGGCTATGGGAGGTACATAATATTGATGTGTTTGAGATGAAACACTTTGCTTTTGGTGTAGATTTAGAATTTCTAAAGACTTCTAAATTGTGGTTAGAGAGTCGTGGAATAGAAGTGGTAGGAAGCCAAGGAAAAGGAAATCAAGAGCCAATTGTCCAAAGATGGATGCCAGCTGCTAGTGTATACTTTCTGGATTGTGATGGGAATAAATTAGAGTTTATTTCTATGTTACATGATGATCCAGATGAATTAGAGTATGCATCTTATTTAAGTGAATGGGATGCGGAACACCGAGAAAAATAAATGAGATTGTATCTATAAACGGGAAAAATGTTATTCTTTTTTGAAAAATATACAGAAAAGGTGGACGTTTTACTTTACCAGAGTTATTCGGATTAAATGAAGAGAACTTAAAAAAGTAGCGTATTTTGTTGTGGTTATGTAACGGAAACTAAAAGATTTATCATATGAATTTACATTTATTTAATGTTAAAGGCTAGAAAGCTGGATTGGCGCGAATCGCTAATTGTGGATTGCAAAAAAAGACAAAATCTCTTAAAAAACACTTAAATTTTTACTCCATCTATCTTTACAATCCCTCCTTATAATATGAATTGGACAAGCAACTAAGAGAACGCAGAACATGTCAGTTTATACATTCTATTATTAGGGGGAGAAATTGTATGAAAAAGGCAGTTGCTTCATTAGCTGTTATGGCGGTATTATTACCGACATTTACAATGCACGCGGAAGAGAAAGAGCGAGTAAGAAAAACAGCTACGATGTTTAATGTTATTAGTGACATTCAAGGGGATTTAGGGGATTTTGATCACGTATTAAAAGATATGAATAAAGTAACGCCACTCTCTAGAGCGCTTATTATGAATGGGGATATAACGCCAACTGGACAGCAGTCACAATATGATGATGTGAAGCGTGTGTTAAACAAAAATAAGCACCCGGAGAATGTATGGTCAACGGTTGGGAATCATGAGTTTTACGCTGGGAAATGGACAGCTGATGGAAAACTCTCTCAAAATACATGGCCAAATGGTGTAACGGAAGAGACATTGTTTAATCGATATTTAAAATTTAGCGGACAAGATAAGGTATATCATAAAAAAGAGTTAGACGGTTATCCGCTTTTATTTTTAGGAACTGAAAAATATATGAAATACCACGATTCGAAAATGTGGGATGAAGTATATATGAGTGATGAGCAATTAGGATGGTTAAAACAAAATTTAGAAGAGTATAGTCAAAAAGATAAAAATAAACCAATTTTCATTTTCTCTCATCACGTTTTACCTGATACGGTATCTGGATCAAGACAAAATCCGTATTTACAAGACTATTTAAACGCTGATAAATTGTACGATATATTAAAAGATTATCCGCAAGTTGTTTTCTTCACGAGCCATACACATTGGGATTTAAACTTACCAGACTGGGCTGGTAAAAAGAAAATTGCAGGCGGAGATGAAAAAGGATTTACAGTTGTAAATACGGGCGGAATTGAAACAGGCTGGATGTCAGCTGGACCAAATGGCGGAGAGAAGACTGCTCCGGATGGATCTTCTTTCAAACAAGGATTGCAAGTGAAAGCATACGGTAACGATGTTGTCGTAACGGCTTACGATTATAAACGGGATAAGGGCATAAAGAACTTATTAATTAGTGACGCAAAAATTGCACAAATGGCACCAGATGTAACAGCAGATGATAATAAAAATGTAATCGTTGGTGCTACTGAATATATGGAGTACTCTGTAGAAGGAACGAATGAGTGGCATACGTATTATACAGCAAACCCGCCAAAATTTGATGGGGACAAGATTGTATATGTACGCCATAAAGGAGAAATGAATTTAGAAGTAGGATTAACGCAACTTCTTCGTTTTTCGGCAAATAAGTGATTGGAGAGAGCCCATATTTAAATGTTTGGGCTCTTTTTTGATTGATGAGAAACGGGCCTCTATTTGTATATTTTTGTCGTTGAATCGATAACTTGAAAAAATCGTTGATATATTTCAAGTTATGAACGATATATTAAGAAAACCGTTCATATAATTTCATTTACCGTACTGGAGTTAAAAATCATTGATATAAATTGCATTTACCGAATTCTAATACATTTTTAATCCAGAAAGGTGACTTCATCATTTTTACATGTAATAATAGTATCGTTACATATATTGTGAAAGAAGTACAAAAGGAGCGTTACAATGAATTTAGCTAAATTTCCGAGAAAAAAATATACAGAATCATATACACCAATTGAAAAGTTAAACAATTTTTCTGAGGCACTTGGTGGGCCAACTATTTATTTTAAGCGAGATGATTTACTTGGTTTAACAGCTGGTGGTAATAAGACGAGAAAGTTAGAGTTTCTAGTTGCGGATGCACAGGCAAAAGGTGCAGATACGTTAATTACAGCTGGAGGTATTCAGTCCAACCATTGCCGTCTAACATTAGCAGCTGCGGTAAAAGAAAAAATGAAATGTATTCTTGTGTTAGAAGAAGGGCTTGAGCCAGAAGAAAAGCCAGACTTTAACGGAAACTATTTCTTATATCATTTATTAGGTGCTGAAAACGTAATTGTTGTGCCAAATGGAACAGACCTTATGGAAGAGATGCATAAAGTAGCGAAAGAAGTAAGTGAAAAAGGAAATACACCATACGTCATTCCAGTTGGTGGATCGAACCCTACTGGCGCAATGGGATATATTGCTTGTGCGCAAGAAATTATGGCTCAATCATTTGAACAAGGAATTGATTTCAGTTCAGTTGTTTGTGTAAGTGGTAGCGCTGGTATGCATGCGGGTTTAATTACTGGTTTTTCCGGAACGCAAAGCAAAATTCCTGTAATCGGAATCAACGTAAGTAGAGGAAAAGCGGAGCAAGAAGAGAAAGTAGCAAAACTTGTAGATGAAACTTCAGCTCACGTTGGTATTCCAAACTCTATTTCGCATGAAGCTGTTACATGTTTTGATGAATATGTAGGACCAGGTTACGCGTTACCGACAGCGGAAATGGTAGAAGCAGTACAGTTACTTGCGAAAACAGAAGGTATTTTACTTGATCCAGTGTATACAGGTAAAGCAGTAGCGGGACTAATCGACTTAATTAGAAAAGGTAAATTTAATAAAGAAGACAACATTTTATTCGTACATTCAGGTGGCTCACCAGCTTTATATGCGAATACGTCTCTGTTTGCGTAAGTGTGAAAAAAGACGATAGGAAATCCTATCGTCTTTTTTATTTTTTATTGAAAAATAAATTTAAATCAGTTTTATCTGTATCATAAGCTAATGCTTCGGCAATACAATCTTGAATAGTTTCCAATTTAGCTTTTTCAAAGAATGGCACTGAAAAAATATAATCCGATCCAGCCCTTTGAATAATCAATACATTTTGCATACCACTACCTAAAATACCAATTCCGATTAATAGTAAAATGAGTCCGAATATAAAGTTATTTCC
>NZ_JBALMG010000251.1:0-3989 GCF_036963225.1 Bacillus sp. JJ783
ATGTAAATCCCTCTATTCATTACTAAAATAACGTAGATTATAGTGTATCATATATGTTCACTTTATTATTACTAATAGGAATGTGAGAGTTAAAAAAAGACAAAGGGGAATATATAAAATAGTATCCATTCTAGCAAAATGCGTATCTTTTTTTCGTTTAAAGATACTAAAATAATAAAACTCACCAATTACCCTTATGAAAAACACAATCATACAAATCCAGGAACCCGTTTGAATAATTAAACGAGGAACTGCAAAATGAACAATATTTGCTTGTTGTAATAAAATTATTGCTGCCATACTTAATAGTAACGCAATGAATAATGTCATTCCTCCCCGAGGCGTAAACGCTTTTTCTCCAGATTTAGTTGGAATAACACTATCTGTCCCTCGCTTACCTCCGAAAGCCCAATAAACATGTAAAAAGCTAACTAAGAATAATATACAAGTAGATGTATATATAATAATAAGCATTTTGTCCTCCCATTATTTTATTGAAGTCCCCACCTTTAACATATGCTATGAATCCTTCATTAGCAATCTAAATTTAATTACATAAAAAACCCCTTAATGATTTAATCATTAAGAGGTTACTAAATTTCATTATGCATTATACCTACTTCTTCGGCGTTCCATCCTTGTTTGCCCTTGAACAGTGCCTTCATTGTATTGATCTATTTGCTCTGTCATTTCATATTTCGCAACTGGTTCTTCGTAATTATGCTCATGGACTCTTTCTGGTGTTTTATGTTTAGATGCTTTTCCACTAAACTTAAATAATTTCATTTTAAGTTTCGGTAATCTTGGAAGACGAATCTTAAAGGATAGCCTTTTTCGTTTCTTTTTTTGTTTAAATAAATTAGTATTTTCTTTATCATTGTCTTTCTCTTTACGGTGTAATAACATCGCAAGTAATCCACCTAATATAAGTCCTCCAACTAAAAGGAGGATATATAAGTAATGGCTTGTCATTAAACTCATCATACGCTCAAGTATGACTAACGACTGTACTTCTTTTATATCCCATAGTAAAGCGGCCCATAATGAGAATAAGCCCAAAGTAAGACCGTATGTACGAAATCGGAATAAACACGGAATTAACGCAATGCAAGCGGCGATTTTCGCGTTCGCAATTATTGAACTTGTTGAAATATCCTGATTCCAAATGACTAACAGTAATGTTATAAATGGCGCATATGCTATCCAGCTACATATACGTGAATATATCTTTTTCGCAAAGTAACTACCGAAACTAGTAAAAAATAAAAGTCCTCCAATATATAAAGATTGTTCAAGAGGGATTTGCTTTAACATTCCTGCAATTGGAAAGAGGCCGCTCAGTAGCATTAATAATACATCTAATTTCTTCACAATTCCCCATTCCTTTCAAATTTTCTTTTCAATTAATAAAAGTCGCTTTTCCATATGATGTAGTTTTTGTATTTCTAAAAAACATCTTAATCCTGTATGTAAATAAAGTAAATACGTAAAAGAAAAGATACATGACAAAGGATAGCCTTATTTACATGAAAAAATGACAAATCCCGCTCATTATGACTAGCAGGATTTGTATACTATTATTTATATTAATATCAATGCATCTTCTTTTTCTAAAATTATTACATCTGCATCTAATTCGTCACTGAATTCTTTAAACTCCCTTGAATCAATATCTGTAGTATAATTTTTAATTAATTTAACCATATGCATTACATGCGTATTATGAATATTTTGTTCCGAGAGCAAGGTTGATTTACAGCACATGTAATGTATCATTTTGGCGATTTCTTCTCTTTCCTCAGATTTTACACCAAACGGGATAACTTCGAGTATGTGCTGCTGTACTATCTCATTGCAATTTAATTCGTATGCAGCCGTGCTATAGTAAATTCCCATTTGATCTACAAATAATCTCGTTTCATCCATAACATATTCTTGGTCTCTAACAATATAGTTCGGTACATCTGAGTTAGTATTAATTCTAATTATGTTTATATCCTCTTTAAAATTTGGGATTATTTCAGGTGAAACCTTGATATTAACGCTTTCATTTTGCAATTCCTCTATCCAATATTTCCTCATATTTGCATCTACAATAAAATAAACTTCTTTATTTTGTTTACGTGCATCTTGTGAAATTTCAACTAATGTTTCTGACATAAATTGTTTAAAACTGACTCCTATATCATTCCTTTTTGATGGTTGTGGTAAAAACACTTTATTATTACCTATATTTAATAACGTATGATCAATTGTGCCCCATTCTTCTTGCCCATATAATTTATATAATATTTCTCTCCCATTTATTTTTGAAAAAATAGGTAAGAAATCATATTTAGACATTTTCTCAATTGATAAATTTACAATTATCCCCGGTAATTTTATCTTATTCCAACTACGCTTTAAGAATCCCTTTTGTTCTAACAAACTAAGAATGGCATTAATAATTTCTTTTTTAGATACACTTTGTCCAATAAATAAATTAATAAATGCTGAAATACGTTCCGTTCGAGCGAATCCTTCCCGAATGATTTGCTTTGGATTAATTTTTTCGCGACCATCACAATTTTTCATTGCAATTAATGCTAATTTCATTTCATTTTGCTCACCTGCCGTAACATGTACAGCTTTTACGACATCGTCTACAAGTTTCTTTTTGTTTTTATGGCTATATTGCATTCTATATGGATTTTGTAATAATTTTTCAATGTTGTATCTTTCAATTTTTAACAGCACCGGATTATCTGCATTTAATACATAGGATGAATCTTCATTTTGAGCTAAAACTATTTTGCTATCTAATAACGCTTGTTCTATCTTTATTATTATGTCATCTGACCATACTTCTAACGTAATTGTGTCTAATCCCTTTGGAGCAAATAAAGGTAATAACTCATTCTCATTATCAGTTAATACTTTTTCACATTCTGGAAGTGATGTAAAATATGGGAAGCTTAGTTGGAATTCATTAAAAAGTTCTTCTTTTTCTCTTACTTTTATACCAAATTTTATTTTTGTTCCTTGAACTTTATATATATTTTCGTTATATGGAAGAAGCACTCTTACATTAGTTCCTCTAATATACTCTTTCGGACATTGGAGAATGTCCTCTAATTTAACTTCTCCACCTATCCTATACTCATCTTTTAAATTTCTAAAACGTTTAATCCATTTTATTCCTTTTTCAGCTTGTTGCACTTTTAACTTTATAAACCTTTGCTTTTTATTATTTAATTCAAATTCAGGAGTTGAAATCAGTATTTGGCTCCGCTTCCGCCCTAAAAGTATAGGAATATCTTTATGATTATATTGTTGATAAAACCGCCTAATCCCTACGGATACTTTTAATAGTGGAATATTCTCACCTCCACGAGTTACGTATTCAAATCGATATACATAAGCGAAATAATCATGTGTTTCTTCATCTTTAATTGGCTCAGACATCGCTTCAAAAACATCTTGTGATCGCAGTGGCGAAAAATATATTTCTTCCTCGTTTTTATTTTCCATACGTAAAGGCTGTTCGCAAAAAATATGAGTAATTAAAGCTGGTACCCATTTAGAAAACGTTTTTTTATCATGTAATACTGGTAAATTACTAATTAAATCATACTGCCATTCTAAATGTGGTGGATCTATTAATTTATTCGGTTTCCAATCATGAATAACCTCATACCAGCTTTGGAAAATATAGTCTAACTGTTCTTGTCTCATTGGTTCTTTTGCTACAATCCAAGGTGTATCTTCCTTTAATACATATGGATCATGCTGAATGAACAATATATCAGAAAACATATCATACAATCTTTCATTTACAAGTTTTAATTTGCTCGTTAATAAAAATGTTCTATAATGTATCTCTACAATCTCAAGCCATTCAATAGGAAAGTAAATATACGATACTTTCTCATTATAGAGGGGTTCTACTATATTTTTAAATGTTAATAACTGTAATTTTTCCATATTATTAATACTTCCTCTCTTAATAT
>NZ_JBALMG010000252.1:0-378 GCF_036963225.1 Bacillus sp. JJ783
GTTAACATAATATTTTTATCGTCTTCTTATATTAATACCTACTATTTCCTAATCCACCTCCATTACAATTTAAATCATTTAAGTTTTCTCCATATCGTACATCTACTATTTAAACAAAAACTCCCCTTAAATCGAAAATGATTAAGGGGAGTCAGTTATATGTGGTGAAGTTATAGTTCTGATTTTACTGGAATAGAAACATTGTTTTCCACTAAATTTTTAACGTCTTTAAAGCTAACAAAATTGTTACTTTGCTCATCCCATAGACGGAAACGAATTGAACGCAAACTTGTAGCAAGAGTAATCGTTGGTACATTTTTTAAAGGAAGCGTATTATTGTGTGCCTCTTCTAGTTTATAGTTAGGTACTCTTGGACTT
>NZ_JBALMG010000252.1:476-1408 GCF_036963225.1 Bacillus sp. JJ783
ATCTTTATCTTCTTCAAAATAAGAATCCTCGAATGTGTGCTGTACGTAAAACAGCCAAATACCTATTGAACCTGCTATTAAGAATATGGAACCATGTACTAAAAGAAACGATTGCCATCCAATTGCCCAGCAAAGTAATCCTACTAAAGCAACAATTAAGACATTCGTCAAATAGGTGTTCATGCGTTCCTTCTTTCTAGCACCTTTTCGGTTAAATCTATTTTTAAGTAGGAAAACATAAATCGGACCTAATCCAAACATAACGAATGGATTGCGATATAAACGATATGCTAAACGGAGTCTAAATGGCGCTGCCAAATATTCATTCACTGTAAGGGTCCAAATATCTCCTGTACCTCGCTTATCCAAATTACCACTTGTAGCGTGATGAACGGAATGCTCATGCCCCCATTGATCAAACGGGAATAAAGTTAAAACACCCATACATGTCCCTACTATTCTATTTACACGACGACTTTTAAAAAAAGAATGATGGGTACAATCATGAAAAATAATGAAAACCCGTGTCATAAATCCAGCGGCTAACAGAGATGGAACTAATGCTAACCAATAAGAAACGGACAGGCTTTTATAAGCAAGGTACCATAAGATAATAAATGGCACTACCGTATTGATGATTTGCCAAACACTTTTTTTTGCCGTTGATTTTTCAAAAGGAGCAACTTGTTTTTTTAAATTTTTAGTATTTTGTAATGTCATTTTTTCTAATTCCTTTCCTTTATGTTGCTAATTCGTATTATAACACATTATTAGTAGTAGGTGTTATACGCAGGTATAATAAATATTTTATACTATGAAAATCTCTTTTTTCTTACTCATTCCTTACAAATTGCTTACGTCCAAAATAGCTTCTATTATAGGATAGAAGGAGCATTTGTGCCGGAAATTTCGAAGTTGTTCCCAATAAATAT
>NZ_JBALMG010000252.1:1537-1763 GCF_036963225.1 Bacillus sp. JJ783
ACCTTATTCTATCGATGAACGTAATGTTCACTTGTTGCAACTGATTTTACCGGAACTGGATCTATTTCATGAAACAAATCAAATTACATTTAAAATAAAAAACTAGTCTATTTTGAAAACTTCCTTCACTTTTATTTAACTGTTATTCTATATAAAATATAAAAATTTAATGTCCGTTTATTTAATTTTAAATCTATGATATATTCAAAATATTAATCATACAAAG
>NZ_JBALMG010000253.1:0-3903 GCF_036963225.1 Bacillus sp. JJ783
TACAAAGAGGATTCATACAAACTAATGAATCCTCTTTGTGTTATTTAAATATTACCATTTTCCATATGGAGCGCCATGCTTATATCGACTATCTGTTCGACCATAAGTACCATATGTTTTTTCACGGCAAGAATCATTATCCCAACACTGTTTTCCAGCTTTGATAATAGGACCAAAAATCCCTCTTGCTCCACCATTTGTTTGAAGTTCTTTTTCATTAAGTTCAGCAAATTTTGTGTTATTTAATTTCATGCTGTAAACCTCCCTCTAATATTTTAATATTTAGAATTTTTTTTATTTTTTTTAATTTTAAATTCCCTTTATTTTATATACTGAATTATAGATGGATATAAAATAGTGAAAGAAGGATTGAATTTGATTAAAAAGTTTAAATGTATTCAACAGCATGATTTAAAAGATTGTGGCCCAGCATGTCTTGCAATGATATCAAGATATTATGGACTTTCTATTTCAATTGCTAAAATTCGTCAAATTGCAGGGACGGATTTAGATGGTACAAATGTACAAGGAATATTGGAAGCCGGAGAAAGACTTGGTTTTGAGGTGAAAGGAGTAAAATCAACAGATCCTACACTTTTAAATGAAATTCCTTTGCCTGCAATTGCTCATATATTAGTAGATGGTGAATTACTACATTATGTAGTAATTCATAAAGTGAAGAATAATAGAGTATATGTTGCAGATCCTGATAGTGGGTCTGTTAAATATAAATTGGAAGACTTTTTAAAAGTTTGGACAGGGATTTTAATTTTGATGAGTCCAAAACAAAATTTTGAGAAGGCAGAAGTATCTAAAGGGGGCTTTTCTCGTTTTTTGTCTTTATTGAAGCTGCAGACTAATTTGTTATTTCCAATTTTTATTGCTTCTATATTTTTTAATGTGTTTGGTTTTGCTGGAGCATTTTATTTTAAATTGTTAATTGATGATATAGTTGTAAATCAATTAATACAGACGCTTCATATTGTGTCTATAGGAATTATCGTTTTGTATATTTTTAAAATTTTGCTCTCTTATTTTAGAACGCATTTGATTTTATATTTGAGTAGACGTATAGATATTCAGTTAATGCTTGGATACTATCGTCATGTAGTTGGTTTGCCGCTGCATTTTTTTGAAACAAGAAAAGTTGGAGAGATTATTTCGCGGTTTATGGATGCCGGCAAAATACGAGATGCATTATCAACGATAACTGTTACATTAATGATTGATACAGTAATGGTAATGTTAGGATCAGTATTGTTATATGTACATAGCTCGATTTTATTTGGGGTTACATTGCTATTAATTCCTTTTTATATAGGTATTGTTTGGGGGTTTCATAAACCTTATCAAAAGATTAATCGTAAAGAGATGGAGAGTAATGCTAAATTAACATCTTATTTGGTGGAATCTTTAAATGGTATTGCAACTGTAAAATCATATAATGCTGAAAAAGAGGTCTTTTTTCAAACAGAAAGTCATTTTGTTAATCTTTTGAGACATGTTTTTAAAAGTGGAATGTTAGCTAATTTGCAAGGTTCTATTAAGATGGGGCTTGAATTGATTGGTGGGACAATTATTTTATGGGTTGGTGCAATGGAAGTGTTAAAAGGGAATATGACAATTGGGGAATTAATTTCTTATAATGCGCTATTGGTTTATTTTTTGAATCCAATTGAAAATTTAATAGGAATTCAGCCTACAATGCAATCTGCATTAATTGCGGGAGAACGTTTAAATGAAATCTTTGATTTAGATTTAGAACAAAATGAAAAAGAATATAATAAAGTTTCTCCTAAAAAGTTATCTGGAAAAATTGAATGCGTGGATGCTACATTTCGTTATGGGACACGTAAGAATGTATTAAATAATATAAGTTTTTCTATTGATCCAGGTAGTCAAGTTGCGTTTGTTGGGGAAAGTGGTTCTGGAAAAACTACTATTTCCAAATTGTTAATGAATTATTATGATCTTAATCAAGGCGATATATATTATGATGATTATCAAATTAAAGAGATAAATAGAGTAGCATTGAGGAATCGTATTGCATATGTTTCACAAGAATCCTTTTTCTTTAGTGGATCTATTTATGAAAACTTAATATTTGGATTGAATCGTTTAGTTTCATTAGAAGAAGTTATTCAAGTATGTAAGCAAGTTTGTGCTCATGATTTTATTAGTGAATTACCATTACGTTATGAGACGATTTTAGAAGAAAATGCTTCAAATTTATCTGGAGGACAAAGACAAAGATTAGCTATCGTAAGGGCATTGTTAAAGAAACCAGATATTTTAATTTTAGATGAAGCTACAAGTAATTTAGATTCTACAACAGAAAAACTAATTACAGATATGCTAAAAGAATTAGGCTTACTAGGAATAACGGTAATTATGATTGCGCATAGATTAAGTACTATTCAGCATGCAAAGAAAATTTTTGTAATGAAAAATGGAACTATTATAGAACAAGGTTCTCACGAAGAATTATTATTTATGAAAAATGAATATTATCGTCTTTGGAAGAATCAAACGATTCATGTAGAACATATAGAAGAAAAATCTTATGTAATGAGAGGTGGTCAATATGAATAAGATTTATTCTTTTGATCAATTAACGGATAGTGTAGAACTGTTAGAAAGAAAGCCACCTCGTTTTATTATGGGATTGTTATGTTTTTTATTTATGAGTCTATTAGTTTTTATGATTTGGGCATATATAGGAAAAGTAGATATTGTGAGTAAAGGTACTGCAATGATACAAGGTAAATCTGATATAAGCGTATCCAGAACGCAAATTGGGGGAATTGTGGATACTGTTGCTGTTAGATCAGGTGATGAGGTGAAAAAAGGGGACATTTTGATTCAATTAAAGAATCAGGAATTAATGGATAAACAGAGTCAATTGGACCAAATTATTAAACATTTAGAAAAGAAAAAAGGAATGTTAGAACAATTAAAACAGAGTATTCAAGTTCATAAATCACTCTTTTTTGATGATACAGATAAAAAAATTATAGAAGAATATAAATCATATGAACAAACTTATCAATCTTTACAAAATGAAAAAGATAATGAGATAAAAGTTATAGATAACAATAAAGTCATGGTTGAGCAAGATGAAGTATTACAAGGTTTAATTATAGATAAAGAAAATATACAAAAAGAAATAAATTCCGTTAAAAAACAAAAAGAGGCTGTGTTAGATGATCATAAACAATCTCTGAATGATAAGATAGAATCTTTAGATTCTCAACGAAATGGTATTGAAAAACGAATTCAATTAAGAAAAGAGACTTTACAAAATGAAGGAAAAAAGGTTGATATTGCTAAAGAAGGAAAGCAAGAAGAAAAGAAAAATGCTTTAAATCAATATAAAGAAAGTACTATTGTTTTAGTTAATCAGCGAATTGAACCTCTAGAGCAAGAAATCTTTATAAAAAAGCAAGAGTTGGATGTATTACATAATCAAAATGAAATGACAAGTATAAGGGCGCAAAGGGATGGGGTTGTACAATTCCCCTCTGCTATGCAAAAAGGTGATCTAGTTGATCCTGGTCAAGAGGTAGTTTCAATTATTCCTAAAGATAATGAGAAAAAGATTAGAATTTTATTACCGGCTCAAGATATAAAAGGCATTAAAAAAGGGGATAAAGTACAATATTCGTTTAAACTAAAGAAATCTGATAAACAAACAGGAATAGTAACTTATTTATCAGCACATCCTATTTTTGATAAGGATTCTAAAGGGTATGTGTATGAATTAGAAGCAACAATTGATATACAAGATTCACATGAGTTGTATACAGGAATGGTAGGTAGGGCTTCTGTAATAATTGGAGAAGAACGAGTTTGGAAATTTATATTAAAGAAATTCGATTTTATTTCTAATTAATATTGAAAGAG
>NZ_JBALMG010000254.1:0-2933 GCF_036963225.1 Bacillus sp. JJ783
ATAATATATTGTAATTTTTATATCAATGGATTATCTTCTCGTTTAGAGCATCGGTTGATGAATTCTAATTCCTCTTTTGTCGGTGCAACTTTTTTTCTAATTACATCCCCATGTTTATCCCATTCTGTATAATGTAAACAAATACCAAACTTAAATTCTCCTTCATATTTGAGTACTTCGCATTCATACCAAATTTTCCGTATTCCTCTTGTCTGTCCTTTTATCATGTAATCCGCAGCTTTCACTTTTCCGCTCTGATGAAACTTAACATAATTACCTTCTTTAAAACCATCCTTATAGTAACAATAATACGCTAGGTTGCCATTTTCATATAACTCATAAGCTAAACCAGTAAAAGGTTTCCCATTCTTATCTTCTGGCTTATCTAACACTTCATCACTGGATGAGGTAAACCATAGTTCCTCATCAAAATTTATTCCATGCTCTAATACATATTTTTTACTGAGTACATCCATCTTATTTTCCAACTTTATTCACCTCGAAGCAACAATCAAAGCTTTCCGTTATAGTCAAAATCACTCCTTAACAGGGTGCCATAGAATGTTTTATATTCGTCACATATATCGTTTTCTTATACAACTACATGTCCATAAAAATACTTTTTACCAATCTTCCATTCTTTCTTTGTTAGAACATCAATATATGACATCAGCTCTCTATTTTTTTCATTTGTTATTATCGTATCGTATTGAATAGGACATTTGATTCCACTCCAAATTGATAAAACGGAAGGTATAATAACAACATTATAAGTAGTTCTATCTCTTAAAGAACTCATAACTTCCGAAACTAACTCCTTTGCCAAATCTCCAGGAAAAGATAGTCTATTACGATAATAGTATTCTTGCGTATCGTTATTTTCGATAAAACTAGAATAAGCTTCATTAAATTCTTCTAACGATACTTCATAATACTCGTCCTCAATTCCAAGCATCCATGAAATTTCATTTCTAATAGCTTTTTCAACAAAGGTATCTTCCCACTCTTCTAGTAATGCTAAAAGATATGGTACTACATGATATGAAAGAGTTTCACCAGCACTTACTACAAAATTATGAACTCCATCCTCTGAAGCACTTGAAAGGAATTTCAAATTATTCGTTTCTAATAAATCATCGTGAGTAGCTATTGAACAAAATAGTCTAGTGCATAAATGTAAAACAAGCTCATTTCGAGTACTATTCATAAGTTCAATTAGTAACCCCTTTACGGAGAAATCACCTAACTTTAACAATTCGTTAATTAAAATAAAGTATTCTGCCTCTGTTGCACTATCCCTTAAGTTAGACTTAAGAGTTTCAATTGTATGATTAGAAACTTCTCCATACCAAATATCTTTTTTTAGATGCTCTAATTCCATCATTCCCCCTCCTTTTATTGCTGCTTACATTTATACGAACCATTTTATATGGATAATATTATTAATCATGTAACTTATTTAAAAACTCCGTAAAGTTATTAGCAATATAGAATACATTTTCTCTCGCTACTTCCTCTGCTTCTTCTTCCGTAATCCCTTCGCTTTCCATCAATACTTCCTTTTCCCATGCACCTTCATGTTCCCAAAAGACAACAATTGGGTCTTCTTTATGATTTTTATAATCAAAGCAAATTAAATTTCCTGCTGGGTCAAATGCGAATGGAACCAATGCTCTCGGTAATGTGTCATTGTAATCATGAAATACCTCAATAATATTTTCATCATCATCCATATCATAAGTTAGTAATATCCCAAAAACCTTTCTCTTCTCCTCAACTTCAAATATTTCTGGGCTAACATGTGCTCCATTATTCTTCATTACACATTCTATATAATCTAAAGGGAAATGAATGCCCAACTCCTTTTCCACATTCTTTACATTTTCTCGCAATAAAGGCTTATCTGGCAATCTCCATTCTACTTTACTCATCTCGCACCATCCCTCTGAATTTCCTCAATTAATTACTACACATGTAAAACAGTTATAAAAGACCTTAATAAATTACATTTAAAATCTTATTTATATCTATCATACAGTCTTGCACTAAATCGTAAAAACCAACATGTACACTATCTTCATATACCAAAAAAAGGTCTGTACCATATGGTGCTTCAAATATTTCTAACATTTGAGGTGCAATTGAATACATTGATTCTGCATTAATTATGCAAAAGTTTTTTGGATTGTTTACATATTCATCATCCACTTCTGAAAAGATGTTCCAACCATTTAATTGAGAAATAGAACTTTCTTCTCGAAAACTATATCGAATAGGTACCCCATTAAAAACATTTCTAGATACAATAAACCCTCCATATGCATCATTTCTATTTGTCATGTTCATACTCCTTTACAATATCAATATGTCTATGAATAAAGAGCGACAGGCAATACGAATTGTATGTGAACGTAATACCATTCTCCCTCGTGCTAAACCCAGCCTTCATTCGTATACATTGACCGGATACTCCTAATAAGTAAAGTCCATTTCCATCATCGTGGAGCTTATACATAAATTTTTGAATATGTAATACGAAAAAAGATGTAGATTATTCTACATCTTTTCTTATTTATAAGACTCTTAGTTTAATATCTCTTATACCAAATGCATTGCATACTTCACATAGAAAAGGTGATAAGGAAAGAGAAGTGTACTTCAAGTCACATCGTTATCCATAAGTCTACTCCTAAATACTTTTAATTAGTTTTATTCCCTCAATAAAGAATAATACTAAGTGCATAGCGTTTATTACAAACCATAACATGAAATTTGAGTTCTTTACAGTCTTCAACTGATTTGACTTTGTATCAGACAATTCTATCTTTAAAGACGTTAATATAATAGTGTTAGACATAAAACCTAACAATATAAATCCGAATAAAGGTAAGTTTGTTATAGCACCTATTACCATAATTCCTATGTATACTATA
>NZ_JBALMG010000255.1:0-1141 GCF_036963225.1 Bacillus sp. JJ783
CTGGTAAATGCGTCCAAATTAATGAGAGCATTATTTGAAACAAACACGCTATTTTAATAGGGAGGGGAATAATGATGATTCCATGGGACAAGCGAGTATACATTGTATCAAGGTGATCATTTTATTACAGAGGGACAATTTTAGAGGTTAGTGAAAAGGCGAATAAATCATTATATTGGCTTTGGTGCATGTTAGCTCCAAGCTATGAAAAAGTGTGCGGTAATAGTACAAAGCGACTTCGGTTGATTCGGATAGATGATGACGAAGAATGATATAAAAATTTCATTTTGTAGAGAAATGAGGTGATTAAGGATGGGCATAGAATATGCCATGTTTGTATTAAAAAAGAGCAGAATTTAGCCTATATATAAAGATGTTGGAATTGTTCTAAAGGGGGGGATATCTGAAATATAAATAATTGAGGGGAGTGAACTAATAATGGAAACTAGTACTTTTTTAGGATTGTTTTGGGGATGGATAACGGTTATCGTATCGGGAATACTTTTCGTACGTCCATCGGTACTACGTGAATTGAAAAAATTAGTGGTTGAAGACAGAGGATTTGGTATTATGTATGGTTTTCTATCGATTTTCCTAGGGTTAGGTAGTGTAATCCTACATAATGTATGGGTATTCAACTGGCAGGGGTTCCTAACGGTTATTGCATGGCTTGCATTATTAAAGGGAATCTACATAATTGCATATCCTGAACCCTCCAAGAAAACAGACTTTGAATTAAGGGTACTATCTACACGTATAGCGCTCGCTATCATTGGCGCCTTGGCTTTATGGATGCTTATAGTAATCTATATAAAATAATCCTTTTCTAATAAGAACTATATTAAAATAAATCTCTACGTGTTCATTGACAAAAAGCTGACTATACTTAGTCAGCTTTTTGTATATTACATTCTAGTATTTATCGGTCACAAAAGACATGTTCTCTCTTTTAGGTTGATATTGAAAATATTACCAATTTTCCCTTTTACAATGACAACAAATAAAGAAACATTTACAACGACACTTATTTCGTTTAGAACTCCAATCATTATCACAATGATTCTTTTCTTTAGATTTCCACCAATCATCATTACAATGCTTTTCCTTAGAACTCCAATCATCATCACAATGATTCTTTTCT
>NZ_JBALMG010000255.1:1190-1454 GCF_036963225.1 Bacillus sp. JJ783
TTTCTTTAGATTTCCACCAGTCATCACAACAATGCTTTTTCTTAGAACTCCAACAATCATTTTTCCAGGACATTCTTTTATACCTCCCTTCAATAGGATTCATACTATTCTATGTTTTAGTAAAAGAATGGCTTGTTTATTAACCTATTATTTTACCTTTATATGATAGAGTGCTTTCTACTAGATATAGAATTCATACAAACTATGCTAATTTTCAAGAGATAGTTGAGAGAACTACTGGTTATGATATTAATCAACAAACAC
>NZ_JBALMG010000256.1:0-948 GCF_036963225.1 Bacillus sp. JJ783
TTGAACAAGGAAAAGTTGTTATTTCGAAGAGCATTGATGGAAAACAGTATGATGTTACTAGTCTACTGAAAGATTACGACAAGCAGAAGTATAAAAGTGAAATTCATCTGAAGTCTACATACATAAAGCCTATTAAAGAAGACGATCCGATTGTCAAAAAAGAGGAGGAAGCACTACAAAATCTTCTTGGGCAGTCCGTTGAGTATAAAGTACAGAATGAAGTTTATCCTTTAAAAGCAAAAGATTTAATTCAAAATGCTTCTATGTCAAAGGATATGAAAGTTACAATCGATGCAAGCGATATTAAGAATAAGATTGCTGAAATTAATAATGCTAAATCAACATTAAATAAAGATTTCACATTTAAAACTCATTCTGGGTCGGTTATATCAGTAAAAGGACAAGGCTATGGCTGGGCACTAGATGTTGAAAAAGAAACAAAACAAGTTCAACAAGCTTTTGAAAAGGGGGGAAAATCGCTATCTGCTTCAAATATTCATGGGAATGGTTGGGAGAAGGAAGGTATCGGTTATAAAACAACATCGAATAATGGCATTGGAGACACGTATGCGGAAGTTTCAATTGCAGAGCAACAAATTTGGATTTACAAAGATGGAAAATTAGTAGTTACAACAAATGTAGTAACTGGTAAACATAGCACGAGTGAAGATACATCACCAGGTGTGTGGTACGTCTTATATAAACGAACACCATACACGCTGAAAGGAAGCGCAGTAGGTAAAGCTGATTATGCAGTTAAGGTAGATTACTGGGTTCCATTCACAAATAGCGGTCAAGGATTCCATGATGCAGGCTGGCGAACAAACTGGGCAAATAATGCTTATTTAACAGGGGGATCAGGCGGATGTGTTAACCTTCTTCCTAATGTTGCAAAAACTGTGTATGATAGTTTGAACACTTATGATCCAGTTATCGTGTACTAGTAAA
>NZ_JBALMG010000256.1:1070-1627 GCF_036963225.1 Bacillus sp. JJ783
GGTGTTTTTCGTTTGAAGATAAGAATTCATTGCCTATAAGAAACAAATTGGAAAGAGATTGAGATGAAAAATAGGTATTCAAATAGTCAATAAAATTGACACTGAATATCATTTTCATTTATTATGAAGTCGTCACATGTAATTGGACATGATTTTTGTGAAAAAGTCTATTTTTTTATTAATATAATAGATTTCTATTAAGGTGTCACATTCAAGAACTATCACTAAATTTTTCAAGAATTTAAACGTAGGAAAGGGTAAAATAAAAATGAACTGGAAAAAAGGCGGATTATGGATTATTATTTTTTTCATTGTAAAAGGTACGATTTCTACACTTTTACTTGTTACAGGTGCTAAATATTTTAATTTATCATATATGCAACTTTTCGTACTAGTACTGATCTTATTACTGATTTCTCTCATAAGTCGAAAATTGCTCTATAGATATAAACAAAATAAAAAGCAAAAAGAGCTAAATATATAATGAAGCCCCAGAGATCTTTGGATTTCTGGGGTTTTACTATATATTTAGCTTCTTGCTATTTGTGGGCAGTAAA
>NZ_JBALMG010000256.1:1794-2329 GCF_036963225.1 Bacillus sp. JJ783
AATACATTCTTCCCCAAAAATGAAGTTTTAGCTTAATAGCGACGAGCTCCCGATAGTGGAAAATCTCCATGCTTCTATTAACTGGTTAGTTGAAGAAGAATTTGTTCCACAACTCTTAAGTTATTATAATATAAAAAAATTAAATTCACCTTCTACAATCCATTCAAATGGCTCAATCACCGCATCTTTTGAATTCCCTGAAAGTACTAAACTTAAGCAAAATAATTAACAATCCTATGTAAGAAAGTTTAGGTAGCTAATAGCATATGTTTTATTGAAAGGATGTGATTGAATTATGGAACGGCCGAACTGGGGAATTGGAGGATTAGTATTCGTTGGCTGCATGTTTCTTGGTGGAGGGGTGGGATCTATGTTAGGAAGTACCCAAACTGGATGGCTAATAGGAATGGGTGCTGGATTTCTTGGGATGGCTTTAACGAGACTGATTAGAAAGTAATATAACGGGAATTCTTCTTTCAGTAAATAAGGAAATATGCATGTAAGTAATTAATGGCATAAGAGCTCTATAAATTAT
>NZ_JBALMG010000257.1:0-791 GCF_036963225.1 Bacillus sp. JJ783
ATCGTAAATTCTGTAATACTTTTGATTGCAATAAAGGAAGAGTGAAATAAATATATCAAATATAGAACTGCAATTTGGATTTGGCAGGAGGCACATCTATAGATTTGGAAAAAGATGTTTAGAAAAGGACGAATTTGAAATGATAATGGGCTATAGAGCTCTAATCCCTTATAAAAAATTAAAAAATTACCGTAGGGAATCTTTTCCGATGGTAATTTTTTTTCGATGGCTTATATTGCAAAGGAAAATTTTTTAGGTGCTTTTAATTTATTAATCAATACGTATCCCTAGATAAGAGAAATGATAATAAATTTGTATTTTAATAGAAATAGTAAATATAATGTGAATGATCCAATTATTTATATCAAACCTCATGTTCGTTCAATTAGTAATAACTAATCATGGACAACTAATTCAATCCTTATTTAATGACTTAGACTCCGATACAGCACATGAGCCAACAGTAAAGACTGATATAGGAGTTACCATCATTGATGAGGCCCATGAATTTCAAGAAGCATTTATGAAAATAATCGAAAGAAAGGTTAACATGCCTCAATTAAAATCAATAACTAATACGATTAAAAGAAAAATGAAAAATGGAAAAACTCAGTGCAATAGCTATTAAATTGGATACATACATTAAAAAAGAACACCCAGATATAGATAACGGTAAACCTTTAAGAGGTCGAGATGAAGGCGATCCTTTAGGATGTGCCCATTATGATTGCGAATGGGATACTGGTGATCTTTTTGGAGAAGTCAAATATGTTTATAATAAAACTGATGAA
>NZ_JBALMG010000257.1:833-1849 GCF_036963225.1 Bacillus sp. JJ783
AAAGACACCCATATAAGAGCATAGCCATCAACTTTTTTTACAATCATTGAGTAAAATCCTGTATTTTGGGCATACTCAAATAGAACTTCCCTTGGTTCATATTTTATGAAGCCACTGGAAGTTGCTCCGTTGATATCTCTATTAAGCCTAGGATTTCAAACGGCGTTGTTTTTCGGTACCGCCGCGCTTTTTTCCCATTCTTACTAATATCTTGAAAGAGCCTGCTAAGCACTGAAACAGGATGTTGGAAAGTACAAAAAAGTGTGGTGTGTATTTTTTTAGATAGATTTGCACCATATAAGCGCATTTAAGCTCACTCATTTCTTTTCTATGTTTCTCCCATAAAAGTCTCCGCATTTGATAGGTCGTGCTTGCGACTAGACATAATCGCAAGAGTTGGCCATATAAGTGACATTGAAACCGTTCTAGTTTCATCCGTTTGTTTACATGAATGCTAAATATAGATTTCCATGTTTTGAATACAATTTCTACTTGCCATCGTAAAGAATAAAAAGCGTAAACCTCTGTGGCTGGCAATATTTCTGAAGGAGCGTTGGTAACTAATAAGTTTACGCAACTTGCAGCTTTAGGCATCCTTTTCTTCATTTTTTTATGATGTATCAACCGTTTATCCCATTCGTTTTGTGTTAAACGGTATAAGATGAGTCGAGTTCGATGCTTGTGCTTCAATCCGATATATAACTCTGGCAATTCTAGCGTCTCTCCTTCTTGTAATTTCTTCGTTAAGGTTTCTATATGTAATAAAATCCATTTCCCATCTTCACCCTTTTGGTACACTTGCGTGTTCCAACGAATTCTAGATATATAGTAAGCCTCGCGTAGTGAGATATTCTCTAAATCACCAATATCATGATATCCAAGATCGCGAAGTACAAGATCTCCATTTTGTAAGGTCTTCGTGCGTTCTTGCCCATATTTTGCGTCGTTACTAGTAGCGTGATCTACCGTCATGCCTAGAAACTCTCCTGAAAGTAGCTCATATTCCAATTGAATCT
>NZ_JBALMG010000257.1:1985-2277 GCF_036963225.1 Bacillus sp. JJ783
ACGCTTATTAAGCGCTTCGGCTGAGATACAAGTTCCTGTGGCTTCATTTAATTTTGTGCAGAGACTAACTAAAGACTCAGAACTGATTGTTTGACCCAAAAATACACAGAGTGATACAAGGTCTTGTGCCTGAAATTTTCGTTTTCGTTGAATCATACCTGTTTGATACGCAAGTTCTTGTAAGTGATGGATAGAAAATTTATTTCGAAATTCTTCACCCAATATGCGTAATTCCTCAACTAATATGTTGTTGTTTGTAGACATAAATTAAAACACCCTTTCATGCAGTACT
>NZ_JBALMG010000258.1:0-1699 GCF_036963225.1 Bacillus sp. JJ783
AAAGTATTGTTGAATTGCATAAAGGAACAATTGAAGTATATAGCGATGATAAAAAAACAACTTTCACTGTAAAACTACTCCCTTATAAAGCTTAATACCACATATTTATAGGTTCAATTTTTTATCATATAAGAAATTGAACCTTTTATATTCCATCAATATCCAAAATTTAATAATTCTTTATAATTCTTTAGAAATTCTTTACCTTTTCTTTCTTCCTAATTAAGCATTCCTTTTTACAATAATATTATTGATGTAATAGTAGGAGGATCGCTTATGCAATTCTTGAAAAAAATAACAGTTTTATTATTATCTTTTCTCATTACTGCACTTATCGTTTTATATTTTTACCTTTATGTAAATGGTCCAATTATTCAAGCTAAATCAGCTATTTTAATAGATACTAATTCTGGTGAGATTGTTTATAAAAAAAATGAAAGTACTCCCATTCAGTCGGCCACTTTATCTAAATTAATGACTGAGTATATTGTGATGGAACAACTTCATGATGGCAAAATACAATTAGATGAATCTGTAAAAATAAGTAACGACGTTTTTCAAACCGAAACGAGTCCTATACATGTAACATCGAATGATAAAACAACCGTTCGTGATTTACTAAATACATTGCTTTTAACCGGAAATAATCGTTCTGCACTTGAACTAGCAGAACACATTGCTGGAAATGAAGATAATTTCACATCGTTAATGAATGAAAAAGCAAAACAACTAAAGTTATCACAACAATCTCCATTTTTAAATTCCACTGGAATAAATAGCGAGAAGAATAAACAATCGATTACAACAGCAATAGACGCAGCCGAAATAGCTGCACAATTAATAAAAGACTATCCAGATGTATTAAATATAACTAAACTAACCTCTTACCCATTTACCTTCAAAGATTTTCAAGTTCTCAACACAAATAAAATGATTTACTCTCTTGATAAAAACATTAAACTAAAAGGTGTTGATGGCTTGCAAACTAGTTTGTCAACTAACGGTAATTATAGTTTTGTTGGTACAGCAAAACAAGGAGATACAAGGTTTATTTCTGTAGTATTAGACGCCAATGAAGAAAACACGGCTTTTGTTGAAACAAAAAAGTTACTTCAATACGGTTTTGAACCTACCTCATATTCTGCACTCCAAGCTTTCAAAGACGTTGTTACATCTTGGACCATTTTGCTTCAGTTTAAAAATTTAATCATACAAACGATTATGATCTTTTTAATCATTACCCTCTTAATGTTTTTACATATACGTCAGAAAAAATCCGAGGATTTCAACTAAGAAATCCTCTTATATATAAAAACCGACTTGTATTTGTGCAATACAAGTCGGTTTCTAAGTCTATAATCCTCTTCCAATTAAATTTGCTGAAACAGGTTGAAGATTTAATTCTCTCGCCCATATAGATAGCTGACCAATATGATGAATTTCATGTGCAATTACATGTCGTAACACTTCACCAATTTCTTTTGAATTAAAATTTATTTATTTAACATCATGCTATATAAAATGGAGTATTGGTATTTTATATGAGGTCAACGTCAAGAAGCATTAGAAAAAGCAGGACAATAATATTATATTTGCTGCCATTCGCCGCATGAATTTAAGTCTTGCACTTATGACTATTTGGTTGAGCGATCGATATGTTTTGCTGAAATGTCAATATACCTTAAAAAGGAGCTCTCTT
>NZ_JBALMG010000258.1:1878-4396 GCF_036963225.1 Bacillus sp. JJ783
AATCCTCTTGCATCCAAGAGAATTTTTTATTGGGCTCTTATTAATAATGCCCAACTGTGCCCGTAGTACTTCCAACACTTCCAGCCCTGCCATACCATATTGGATGCTGTTGATCATGAATTAGTTATGTATAATATGTATCATCTCTTATTTTTTATGGCTTTTTACGATTTAGGTCTTGATAACGAATGACCAATATGCCGAACAATACGAAAGAATTAGAGAAATGCTGAATGATTTGAATAAAGTACCGAAACCAATTGTAACTGAAGATATGAAAGAACAACTGCAAATATGGCTTGTGCAATCACTACAAAACAAAGAGGAAATATTGATTTCATACTATCGTGACGGGATGGTCCACGACATGTACATAAATGTATTACATATCGAGCCGATGACGAGAACTGTGTATTGCACAGATACGTTTGGTTTGAATATCGAGTTTAAGTTTTATGTTAAAATAAATTTATTCAGAGAATAGGAGGGTACATATATGTCTGAACCAAAGATGAAAGAAACTGAAAATAGTGTAATTGAATTTATTGAAAGTGTGGAAAATGAGAAGAAGAAGGCAGATGCCTATCAGTTATTAGAAATTTTTGAAGGAGTAACTGGTTACGACGCTAAAATGTGGGGCCCTAGTATTATTGGCTTTGGTAGCTATCACTATAAATATGCATCAGGACGTGAAGGGGATGCGCCTTTAGTGGGTTTTTCACCAAGAAAGGCGAAAATTAGTCTTTATTTGACCTACGAAAGTGAGGAAAGAGAAAAATTATTAGAAAACTTTGGTAAACACACGAAGAGTAAGGCTTGTATTTATGTTAATACATTAGCTAATATCGATATCGATGTTTTAAAGGATTTAATTAAACATACAGTAAAAACATATCAGAATCTTTATCCGAACGAATAAAGTTATTGCTTGATTTTAAGGGGCTGTGAACAGTTTGTCTACTTCCATTTTGATTCCAAAATTCTTTAAGGTTCTGACTTTATCGATTTCCCTTTATTTATTTGTGAAGCAAATTATATTAAATTAACAGGTAGTGTTAGTTCAATTAGGTTGATAACATATTACGCTAAAAAACGCTCAGAAAAATCTGAGCGTTTTCGCTTACCATTTATATTGCTAATTTACTTTTAAAATCTATACTAATTAAGTTGTTCACACCACTTAAACCATTCTTCTCTTACTTGCCAATTATATTGAAATAAAGTGTACACACTTATCTCTTCCCTACCCCACTGGTCCACTTAACGGCATCTATAATATAATGTGGCTCATCCTTTTGTACATATTCCTCTATACATTTAATCATTCACAATCACTTTTCTTCGATTAAGTTCCTCTAGTGTACGATCAATTATTTCCTTTACAGATAAAGATCCATCCAAGACAATATCTGAATTTGGTTTAACAGTATGAATTGCCTCTAAATAAGCTTTTCTCGCATGTGTCATGTAATGTTTCAAATCATTATGTATTTCACTCATTGTATCTTCATTAAAATCTCGCAAAATCCTTCTAGCCATCGCAATATCTAAAGGTGTGTCGATAAATATAGTTACATCAATGAATTCTCCCATTTCTCTATTTAAGTATGCAAAAGGATAATCTACAATAATATAGTCCAAATTACTATCTCGTATAAGATGCTGAATATCCTGGACTAGTGGTGTTAGTACCCACTCATCATAATTCGCCCCATCATCAATCCATTTACAAATATCAGCAGGACAGTTATCAAATTTATAACTATCAAAGTATAGAGCCTTTGAATTCGTTAGCTCATGCGTTAAACTTTCTGTAATTGTAGTTTTCCCCCCTCCTGAAACGGCTGCAATTGAAATTATTTTTGTTTTTTTATTCATGATTTCCCACCAAACCCCTTTAGTTAACATAACATAATTATAACGAACTGTTGTTAATTATTGTTCCATTCATATTCTAACATACTCATTTCCCATAAGTTCCAATACGTTTCTCCTACTTTTTTTGCCTCTCTTAATAAACCTTCTTTTACAAATCCTATTTTTTCGTAACATGAAATGGCTGACGTATTAAAATCATAAACACCAAGAGTAACTCTATGCAGTTTCAATTCTTCAAAAGCAACCTGAAGTACTGCTTTCATCATATATTTCCCTATTGAATGTCCTCTCATTTCCGTATTACCAACTAGCACTTTTCCAATTCTAGCAGATTTATTTATATTATCTATTTGCCCAAGTGAAATATGACCAATAACTGCTTCAGTCTCTTCATCTATTACTTTGAAAGCGAGTGTATTTGCACTTTCTATATATTTCTCTAATTGCTGTTCATTTAAAGGATATATAAATGCACTTCCTGACCATTGTATTAAGAATTCTTCGGAATCGATCCAATTAATTAATTGTTTGAAATCAGTTCTTGTAAATTGTTTCAGCTTGATCACTCTCATTCTCCTTTCACACAACCTTTTATACACCTTCAAATTTATTTCTATATGAAAAATATATTCCCTTTTAA
>NZ_JBALMG010000259.1:0-321 GCF_036963225.1 Bacillus sp. JJ783
TTTTAAACTGTAATTCAGTTAAATCATAGCTTATTATGCTCGGTTCACTAGATCTTTTTGTATCTTCACTCGGTTTCAATTTACTAAGTTCATTTAATCCTCTAAACATTAATTTTACATATGAAACATTCATAGCTTGATCCTGGGCTACTGAACGGGATTTTTCATTTTTTAAATTTGTACTATAGACCGTTTCTTTTTTGTAATTTTGATTACTACCAACGTTTTTATCATTTTTTATATCAGTAACAACCTTTTGAGTTGTTTTCCCATATAAGTCGTCTTCTTTCACATATGCATATCCATCATCACTCGCAGACA
>NZ_JBALMG010000259.1:396-6335 GCF_036963225.1 Bacillus sp. JJ783
CACTCGCAGACATAACCGTTTTCATATCCCCTTCATCCAATGCCTTTACTAATCTCTCATACTCTATTTTTGTTTCCCCGAAACTGCACGCGCTTAGTAAAAACGTTACTGTCATTACAATAACTATTTTTTTAACTAACCTTTTACTCATGCCATAATTACACCTTTCCCCTTATTTTATACATTACTTATTATTCAAATATTGTTTTTCATACTCCTCATATCGGGTTTTAGAAGCTTTATCGTTATCTTCTTTAGTATTTAAATAGATTGCTATTTTTTGATCATGCCTTATTAATCGGCCTTCTTTATTCTTTTTTTCATATCCCATTGTGATGCTTATTGTAGTGAATTCCATTGGATTTTCTTTTGAATCTTTCGCCGAACTAAACTCCATTAATAATATTGCTTCATCAAATTTCTCGTAGTCCACCTTTAACTTATTATTAATTATTTCTTGAAATTCCGATTCGGTTAAGTAATATGTTACCTTGGATGACTCACTAAATCTTTTTTTATCTTTTTTGGGTCTTAAACTATCTATTCCCTTTAATCTATTAAATATAAATCGAACATTCGAAACATCCAAATTTTGATCTGGACTTTTTGATTGATTATCTTCATATTTAATACTAGTTCTATATACAATCTCTTCTTTTTTTTTGCTCACTATTTAATGAACTAGCAATTTCTTGCAAAGTTGTTCCATAGAACTTTTTTCTTTAATATTGTATACTCCTCCTGTTGTTTGATATACAACGCTAATGCGATTATCATTTTCCGCCCCAAACGCGCTATCCCTAACCTCTTCTTTCACATAAGCATACCCATCATCACTCGCAGACATAACCGTCTTCATATCACCTTCATCCAATGCCTTTACTAATCTCTCATACTCTATCTTTGTCTCTCCAAAACTACATCCACTTAATAAACTTGCTACTATTGACAGAACTATCATCATCTTAGATTTCTTCTTTAACTTCATACTGACACCCCGTTGATTTCTCTAGGCATTTTTAGGTTCATTACATTCCCATTTTGATAGTAATATAGTTCACCTTTACTTACCGGTATTTATTTACTCATACAGATTATATTGAAGATATTTTAATTTTTAATAGCATCGATTTTCATACAATTCTTAATTGCTTATATACTCTGTTCGAATTTTCAGAAACCAAAACTTATTTTATTTCTTTCGCTTTCTTTTCTTCTCTCTCTTTATAACGCTTTAAGAATTCCTGACGTTCCCTTTCATGTTCCTCCCACGAAATATAAAATGATGGAAATTTAAATCTGCAATAGGCTAATAATTGGAATTCAGCTGCGCCTATGGCTACCGCGTACATGATTAGAGTTCCTCCCGCATACAATCCTAAAATATTTAGTGTATAATCATTATGCACATAAATTAAAATGAGAAGAATTAACACATAAATTACAGCACACTTTATTGCAGTCCTCTTTGTTTTACTAAAAAATGAAGAGGATTCTTCTCCCTTATTAAATGCCCCTTTACTTGCCTGTCTAAAAGTATCAATAGTCGCTAAAATATGGAAAATGACTGCACCTAAAAATAATAACCCAACATACATTAATGTAATTTGATCAATTGAATAATTTGACATTCCTGGAATTATCAACATTGTAAATGTTATAGTGCCTAGCTGAAATGCATATAATAGTACCACAAGTGTTTGTAGTTTCTGTAATTTAAATGGCATCTTAGGAAACAGATAAATAATTAAAAAAATTACTTGAAGACTATAAAACACTAACTCAAGGCTAACAATTATTTTATCAAAGAGAGTCGGGTAATAACTCCAACCAAACCTTATTAACCCTCCAATAAGAAAAAACATTATTAAAGAAATAAAAAACATCGTTCCAAACATAAATCCTGTAGCCCAATCGGGACTTAAGCGATTCTTGCAAGTACTTTTAAATTCATCTAAATCTTTTTCTTTTATATTCCACATATAATTACACCATCTTTTCTAACATCATGTAATAACTCTATTTTTGTAGACAAACTGAAAGTAAATAAATATTTTGATATTAAACTAACCTTTTTTACTTTTTTTAACAAACACAAAATACATCGATAGCATTATAATTAAGCCTATCCCACCAACCAATACACCTCCATATTCTTTCTGGTATATAAAAATAAACATAGTAACAATAAAGCTCGGTATTGACAAGATAATGAGCCATTTCCCCAGAAACTCTGCTACTTTATATAGAATTAAAAAGATAAACATAATCCCAACGATAATAGGTGCTATTACACTTTCAAATAAACCTTTTACTTTTTTTACAGCTTTAGAATCTTTATTCAAGATATTACATTCCTCCCTTTACTAGTTAATTTATGAATAATGTATTCATTCTATCTTCAATATAAGTTTACGAGTATCATTTACAACTTTCATTTCAGTTTTTGTTTCGCTTTTGTTCTTTTTCTATTATTCTTTTTCTATTTGCTATGAATTCTTGGCGTTTCTTTTCATGTTGTTCCCACGTAATATTAAATGATGGGAATTTGAAGCGACAATACACTAATAGGACGAATTCTGCTGATACTACAGCGAATATATATAATATTATTGTTTGTACAACATAAATTGCCATTTGGCTAAATGTATAATTAAGATTTAGAAAAATTAATATAAGTAGAACCATTACACCAATTGTCATTCCAATCGATAAATATAATTTTGCGTTAGTAAAAAATGAGACAGTTGGTCCTTCCGATTTATATCCTCCATGTTTTGCCTTTTTAAAAACATCAATTGTAGTTACAATGTGAGTACAAAGCGCTCCTAACATTATTAAACCAATATAAATTAACGTTTTATTATTACTAGGAAAATCAAACATTCCTTCAACCATCATAACGATAAATGGTAATGTTGCTAACTGAAAAGAATAAAATAAAGTCACGATGGCTTAGAGTTTCTGTAATTTAAAAGCAACCTTTGAAGACATGTAAATTATTAAAAAAATCAACTCCAAAATGTATAACTTTACCTCAGATCGTACCAAAAATGTTTCAAATGGTGTTAAAGAAATCTTATCACCGTTCAGCAAAATACTTAAAAACATGATGAGCATTGGTATAGAAGTATATGCAAAAACTCCCCCATAAAAGATTCTTATATAATCCGGACTTAATCGATTTCTATTTTCAATTTCAAAAAGACCCATATCTTCTTCTCTTATATTCCACATTCAGCTTTTTCACCTTCTATATAGTTTAAATAATTCTCATACACTTAAATTCTATTTCACCATTATTTACTTTTCGTTTTGAATTTTTCATTTTGTTTTCGAGTTCTCCCACGCATTCTCTCATTTTCTTCCCAAGTCATATTAAATGATTTAAATTTGAATCTACAGTACACCAATAGCTGGAATTCTGCTGCACCAACGGCTACAGTGTACAGTAAAACCGTACCTATTACATATCCAATCAAAGTATCAATCGCATAATCATTATGAAAATAAATCAAAATAAGTAGGATTAATGCGTATATTGAAGCCACTTTCATCATAGTTTCTTTTGTTTTACTAAAAAAGGAAGCAGATCTTTCATTCATACTAAATGCACCTTCACTTGCCTGTTTAAACGTATCAATCGTTGTCACAATATGAACAATCACTGCTCCTATAAATAAGAAACCTACATATACCAATGTAATTCCGTCGATTGTATAATCAGACATTCCAGGAAGAATTAAAGCCGTGAATAATATCGTACCTAATTGAAATGCATATAATAACACACCAATCGTTTGAAACTTTTGAAATTTAAATCGAGCTTTTGGAAATGAATATAGAATTAAAAAAATTATTTGCAAGCTATATAGCACAAGTTCAATTTTAACAATTGTTTTCTCAAATAAACTAGTATAGTAGTCCCAACCAAAGGTTACTAAAGTACCAATAAGAAAAAACATCATAACTGAAACGTACACTATTGTTCCTATCATAAAACCTAAAGCACCTTCTGGACTTAAACGCCTTCTACATATCATCCTAAACTTTTCTAAATTTTCTTCTTTTACATCCCACATCTAGTTACACACCTCTAGCTAATTTTTGGGTATATATCACTATGAATTACTTAATTTCTAAGTGCGATAGCTGACAACAGCCAATCATCCTTTTTTACAATTTGAGTGATGCTTATTAAATTTAAAAGCGATAATGCTTATAGTGAACTTTCATAATCACTAACCCTTATACAATGTTTTAATTCTTCACAAATAGATTCTTCCACCATGAAAAAACAATCTATTACTATTATTTACAATTATCATTTCAGTTTTTATTTCGCTTTTGCTCTTTCTCTCTTATTCTTTTTCTATTTGCTATAAATTCTTGGCGTTCCTTTTCATGTTGTTCCCACGTAATATTAAATGATGGAAATTTAAAGCGACAATACACCAATAGGACGAATTCTGCTGATACTACAGCAAATGTATATAATATTATTGTTTGTGTCACATAAATTGCCATTTCATCAAATGCATAATTAAGGTTTAAGAAAATTAATATAAGCAAAACTACTACACAACTTATCATCCCAATTAATAAATATAATTTCATATCAGTAAAAAACGAGACAGCCGGTCCTTCCAATTTATATCCTCCATGTTTTGCCTGTTTAAAAACATCAATTGTAGCTACAATGTGCGTACAGATTGCCCCTAATAGTATTAAACCAATATAAACCAATGTTTTATTGTCACATGGAAAATCATATATTCCTTCAACAACCATAACTATGAAAGGTAATGTCGCTAACTGAAAAGCATAAAATACAGTTACGATTGTTTGTAGTTTCTGTAATTTAAAAGCAATCTTTTTAGACATGAATAATATTAAAAAAATGAACTCCAAAACATACAACTTAACCTCAGTTTGTACAACTATCTTTTCAAAAGGATTTAGAGAAATCTTGTCACCGTTCAACAAAAAAGCTAAAAACATAATAAGCATGGGTATAGAAGTATATGCAAAAACTCCCCCATAAAAGATTCTTATATAATCCGGACTTAATCGATTTTTATTTTCAATTTTGAAAAAACCTAAATCTTCTTCCTTTATTTTAAGCATTCATCTTTCCTCATTTCGACGCAAAACTTATTTTTTTCTTTAGTTTTCTTCTTTTCCTTCTCTTCATACATCTTTAGTCTTTTCTGACGTTCTCTTTTATGTTCCTCCCACGAAATATAAAATGACGGAAACTTAAATCTACAATAGACTAATAATTGGAACTCTGCTGCACCTATGGCCACCGCGTACAGTATAAGGGTCAATACAGAATACCAACCTATTTGCTCCATCGTATAATCATTATTAATATAAATTAAGATTAAGAGAGTTAATACATATAATATAGAAGCAATCATTAAAAAATCTTTTGTTTTACTAAAAAATGAAACTGAATTTTCCCACTTACTAAATGCGCCTTCGCTAGCTTGCTTAAAGGTATTAATTGTTGTAAGAATATGAATAATAAAAGCTCCTAACAATAATAAGGCTACATAAGTCAATGTAACACGATCATTTGAATAACCGAAAATAATCGAAACAACTACTGTTACAAATCCGATAGTCGCAAGTTGAAGTGCATATAACAATATAACTATAGCTTGTAACTTTTGCAATTTAAAACGAGCTTTGGGAAATAAATATACAATAAGAAAAATGATTTGTATGCTATACAAACATAACTCTATTTTAATAATTGTTTCATCTAGTAAACTAGGATATACTGACCAACCAAATTTCATCAAACCATAAATTACACCTAACATTATTAATGAGGTGTATATGATTGAACCTAACATAAAACCTACAGTAGCCTCTGGACTTAAACGATTTCTACATGTTATTTTAAATTCATCTAAATCTTCTTCTTTTAT
>NZ_JBALMG010000260.1:0-567 GCF_036963225.1 Bacillus sp. JJ783
ATCTCATTTTGCAACTTTTTAAATTGCTCAAAATGCATTGTTATAGATTGAATACTATTCCTTTCAACATTTTGCTTCACTAATAAAACGCCTGTATCGTGAAAAATCGCTTCAAGTTCTTTCCTTATAGATACTTTCGTAATATATGCGGTTTTAATTGCCGATAAAATTGCTATTTCATTAAACTTTAATTTTATTTCATTAGGACAAAATGCTTTTTCGATCAAAGTAACATCATTACTATAAATAAAAGCAACAAGTTTACTTGATTCTGCATCTGTTAAATCCACTGTTTTTATAACATTATCCATTACATTTTACCTCCTTTAATTCCGTATATATTAATTATACAAATTTACTCTTGTTAAAATTCAACTCTTCGTTAATTTTAACATACTTTTTTGCTTGATTGATTAAACAAAGCTTCAAACATTTTTCTATTCCGGAATATTTGTCAAATGAACCAATTAGACTATACCTTCATATAGTAGTGCAAACAATTACTTATAAAGTAGGTGAAAATTATGCCCTCAGTTGTGGGGAATTTAGTTGTACAAAATAGTAACG
>NZ_JBALMG010000260.1:652-2431 GCF_036963225.1 Bacillus sp. JJ783
AAGCTTATAACGGATCTGGCGCATCTAACGTTGGTTTCGTAGTGAACACTTTTAGTGGGGTTAGCGCGACTAATACATTTGATTCTGATCTAGCAGATCAAAACCAAGTTGGTACGGCCTAACCAGATCGGTAATCATCTTTGTATAACATTTTAAAATTTGTCTATACTATACTCAGGCTGATACACAGCTATCGTCGATTTTTTGAGTGCCAATCTTTTTCTCCCTTTCCCTGGGACTAAGCAGCTAGCTTGCATCTAGCTGCTTTTTCATTTAGTTCTTCACCTCTTCAAAAAAATTAGATTTTTACAGGCAGCCTGACTCACAGCCAAATTTTGAGGCGTAAATCTAACTGTCCGCAAATAGCTAGATAAATTAAAGAAGCTAAACTTCAAAATCCAGCTTCTTTTAAGTTACATCAATTATGTCCCTTGCAGCAAATATATATGTTTTATAAAATGCATCTGTACATTTTACAATTTGTTGAATTGGATTTATATGAACCACTGTCATATAACTTGTAAGTATGTATCCTTCTTCAAAATATGTCACTAACATCTCTTCTTCAGACAATAATGAAGTTAATAATTTGTCTGAAATACTTTCTTTCACTTCATTCGTTAATAACGGCCTTTGGACTTTTAATTTCTCTCCAATAATTTTTCTCATACTTAATAATTGTTCCGACATTACTGTAAACGGAACCCACTCTCTTCCTTTTTCCTGTATCTTCACATAATTCATTTTCTTTACTCCTCAATTTTTTACATCTATCTATTCATAAAAATAGAAATTTCACTTCTAAATACACTTTATCCATCTCTTATTTAATATGTAGCGTAGCTTTCCAATTCAAAACTATTTATGAATTTGTAGGACTCTCCACCCAAAAAGAACGTTAGTTCTAATTATACACGAACGAATGTTCTTTCGGAAGTACAACATGTAAATTTTTCAAACAAAATGCAACCTTAATCTATGAAGTTTATTCATACTGATTGATTACTCCTTTTAATTAATGAACTTTCTTTGCACTTCCTATCGCATCATAGAATACGTGTAGCAACAATAAAAGCGACTCCACCTAATGTGAAATCGCTTTTATTGAACTAATTATATTTCTAATTTTACTTTTCTATCCTAACTAACGTTCTTTCTGGAATACAAATTTCAGCTATATCAAATTGATTTATTTTCAAGTTTAATTCCCCAACTTTTTCCTGATCTTCATCACCAATCCAACAACTAAATAATTCAAAGTATTCCCCTTCTTTTAAATACCCTTCCATAATTGAGCATAAAGTTAAAAGTTTATTTTGAGCTTCTTCCTTCTCTTTTAAGCTTTGCCACTCAACTAGTTCAATTCCCCATCCTGATGATACTTCATAAATGTAATTCGTTTGAAATTGATACTCTTTTACGATTTCAAGTAAACTTTCATCTGAAAAACACGGTCCAATTATTATTAGCGCATCGGAATCTTCAGGGGTTAGCGGAACTTCTATATTACAACCTATATAACTTGCTAAACTCATTTTTAACTCCTCCAATATTATTCAACAAAGCACTTCATAGATACATTTATTCATTTATACATTCATTTCCTGCATAGATAAAAGAAGTTTTTAGTTTTTCAATTCATTAACCATCCTTCAACAAAAGCATATACTTTGATTATGAACGAACGCACAAATCTTTAGAAACTTATGATGTAAAACCATTCATTCCTCATAAGTTTCATACATATCGACAATTACTACCATTTATCCCGCTATTTGC
>NZ_JBALMG010000260.1:2465-2773 GCF_036963225.1 Bacillus sp. JJ783
TGCGGGCTAATAATCAGTGAAAACGAACAAAACTCAAATTGATTAATATTTCACTTTCTTTATTGAATAAGTTTAGGTTGCATAATAATATGTAATTCTCTCTCTGTTTCTGTTTTTTTCGGATTTCGATAGTATTCCAGTTTATATTCTAATACTTCATACTCAACCATCCCAATCTTTATCCCTTTTGTTTCCTTTAATACAGCTAATAGAACGCTTATATTTTCATTAGATGATTCAAAAATTTTCCCTCCGCCTTCTCTCTTAAAAATAACTTTCATATATTCTCCCCCAAGTTAATTTAATAA
>NZ_JBALMG010000261.1:0-193 GCF_036963225.1 Bacillus sp. JJ783
TTATTACTCCAGCATATGGATCAGAATTAACAGGAACATACACATCTTTTTTTCATATAGGTTATGCAACAATTACATACGAAACATTATTTTTTGCCGCTACACTTTCATTAAAATATTTTACGTTATTACCATTTACACTTCTTTTTATTTATACAACTCATCCAAGTGAATTTGTCAGCAGCTTAAATAA
>NZ_JBALMG010000261.1:266-1704 GCF_036963225.1 Bacillus sp. JJ783
GCGTTATATACCAAACATTCAATCTGAATATATAATCATTAAACATGCACAGGAGGCAAGAGGCGTACCTTTTGAAAAGGGAGAAGCAAGTTTATGGATTCGTATGAAAAATCGTATTTTGATTTTTTGGCCACTTATTATTCATTCTTTAGAAAGAATTGATACGGTTTCAAATGCAATGGATTTAAGAGGGTTTGGAAAGAAAGACAAACGTACGTGGTACTATGCAAAGAATGCTCAAAAAGTAGATTACATCACTCTTTTTGTTGGTATTATCATTTTAATTATTGCAGTGTACTTAAAAGTAAATGTATTCAAGAGTTTCTGGTATCCATTTTAAAGCACTCTCAATAGAGTGCTTTTACTAATTTTATGAAGACATGCTCAAAAAAGGGAGATACACATACTGTATAATACGAACCAGTTAAAATGATCAACTACCTATTAGTTTTCAAACCAAAAGGAGGAAAAAATATGAGTTTCGGCGGTTCTTGTGGTTTTGGTGGAGGTTTCGCATTATTAGTTGTGTTATTTATTTTATTAATTATTGTTGGATGTAGCTGTTGGAGCTAAGGTTACTAATTTCTAATTAATCTCTACAAAATGTAAACTTTAAAAAACATAGCAGATACTTTTTGTATCGAAATAAATGAAAAAGGAGCTATTAAGCTCCTTTTTCATTTATTATACGAAATCTCTTCATTACTGTATTTAGGTAATGTGATAGTTAAAGTAGTTCCTTTATTTATAACACTTCGGATTTTCAATGTGCCTCGCATCGTTTCGATAATTTTTACAGCAACCATCGTACCTAAACCAGTACCTTTCGTTTTTGTACTAAAATACGGTTCGCCAAATCGATTAATTTGCTCTTGAGACATTCCAATTCCACTATCTTGAATTCGTATCATGACTTTATTATTACTAACAGATGCAGAAATAATAAGATCACCGCCATTCGGCATTGCTTCAATACTGTTTTTAATTAAGTTTAAAAAACATTGATGAAAGTGCTGTGTATTACCAATAATTGTTCCACCGGAGAACTCTTTTGTAATATTAATAGTATTCATGTTACAAAAAGGCAACATCATATTAATAACTCGATTTAACTCGTGCCCCACTGAAATATGATCTAGTCTTTCTGAAGCCGGTTTGGCAAAAGTTAAGTAATCATCAATAATTGCTTGTGCACGATTTAACTCTTCAAGAATATGTTCAATATACTCATCTTTGGATTGTTGAGTTATATTGGGTGTTTTTAAAAGTTGTGTAAATCCTTTTACAACAGTCAATGGATTCCTTACTTCATGTGAAATACTTGCAGCGAGTTGGCTGACAATCTCCATTTTTTCAACTTTTATTAATTTTGATCGCATGAATATTGCATCTTTTAAAACCTCATTAAAATAGACCATAAATAATATTAAAATAGTTG
>NZ_JBALMG010000261.1:1791-1975 GCF_036963225.1 Bacillus sp. JJ783
CACTTCAAAATCTGATAGAGTTAAAACAATTACTGTTGTAAATATTGCAAGGAAAAAAGTTAAAAACATAGATGAAGCTACTTTTATTTTCCTATTGTATGTATTAAATTTTGATGATGCGAATGCTGTAATTATTAACATCGTTCCATAAACAATGATTGTTAACAGGCTAAAACCATAAAAC
>NZ_JBALMG010000262.1:0-1200 GCF_036963225.1 Bacillus sp. JJ783
AAAAACGTTCAAAAATATGAGGTAAATCAGTACTAGGGATAGGTTGTCCGTAATTTGTTATATCAATTGTAATCATGTTATTGCTTTCGTAAGCGGTAATATCAATATGATCTCCATCATTTCCATAAGTAATAGCGTTTATGATTAGATTTTCAAACACACGTACTAATTTATCCCCATCAGCTAGTACCATTAGCTTTTGAGATGGGAAAGAAGGGCGACATTCAATATTAGCTTCTTGAAGCTGTATCCGAAATTGGACAGTTAATTGTCCAATCAATTCTACAATATCAATGGGAGCAGAATATAAACTTAACTCTTTATTTTGAACGCGTGTATATTCAAACAAGTCATTCATTAATGCATTAAGACGAGTTACTTTATCGTAAATGACTTGAATATAGTATCGTAATTCTACTTCATCTCTATAATTATCATGATGGATTAAATTTACGTATCCAACTATAGATGTAAGAGGGGTTCGTAAGTCATGTGATACATTTGTAATAAGTTCGCTTTTTGCTTGTTCTGCCTGTCTTTCTTCATCAATCGAAACTTTTAATTGCTCAATAATTTGATTGACCCCAGTTGCCAGTTCTTCTAAATAATTATGGTGTACGATGGAAACTTTATGATTAAAGTTTCCACTTGCAATATACCGAATCTCTTCAATCATTTTTTTTATACAAGTTTCATAGTAAACCTTTCTTTCATGACGATAAAAAATGTATAAATAGGATGAGAAAATAGAAAATAAAAACAAATAAGATACAATCATCATCCATAAAGACTCTTTTAATCCAATATATTTTTCATGGCCAAAAATTCTAATGAATTCTTTTCCTAGTTCACTTAAAGTAAGTGAACTCTCAATTACACTAGTAACGAGGCGATAAATAATTAATTCAGTAATAGGGGTTAGTGTGATAGCTAATAAGAGCCAAAAAATAATTTTCCATTTTGGGATATCTTTTAATATGTCAAAAGCTTCATTTCTCAATTTTATAGCCTACTCCCCAAACAGTATGAATAAACTTTTCTCCATTCATTACTGTTTCAAGTTTATCCCGCAAATTACTAATATGAACCATCACAGTTTTATTTGAACCATAACCATCTTCATTCCAAACGCGTTCAAAAATTTCTTCGGAACTAAAGACTCTTCCTGTATTACTCGCAAGTAAATATAAAATATCAAAT
>NZ_JBALMG010000263.1:0-140 GCF_036963225.1 Bacillus sp. JJ783
AGATTTGCCTTTTTCCTAACCATTTTGTGATAGCGAATAGCATGATTAATATAAATACAGAACGGAGAATGACAAGTGTCCATTCAGGTAGGTGAGACATAGTAATTTCCTCCAGTCTACTTTAAAACCCTTTATATTGA
>NZ_JBALMG010000263.1:288-1031 GCF_036963225.1 Bacillus sp. JJ783
AGCGAGGCATGTTTTTACATTTTTACTGGTGCCGTTGGAGGTACATTGTTATCACTAATTTAAATAAGTCATTTATTTAGTAAATGCTACCATAAATTTGGTAGTTTTTTTTGCTGCTTTATTAAAGAGGATTGTAACCACCAATCAAAAATGTTTTTTATCCTTATTAACCTAATTAGCTAGAAGAAAATAGAAAATAAGATTACTCAAACATACAAATACCATTGTAAGTAGTGCTTGTATGTTTGAGTAATTATTTATTGAGGTAACATGTAACCAATTAATGTTCTATTAAGTTGGATAAAGGAATTTCTTGTTCATTCTTGGGTTCATTAAGAGGATAAATTCTAGCTGTTTCATTATTTTCAGCCACATTTTGAATATAAATTGGAACTCTATTATACGTTACATTAGCCATGACTGGTGAAGCGGCAATCTCTTGTGCTCTTTGTTTGTTCATTATAATGACCCCCTTTTGATTTGTAACAGTTATAATATTTACTTCAAACTACTTAAGTATTCTTATTACTCAATAATAAGTAAACAGGGAGCTAGTTTTAATTACGGTTACTTGACTAACGAAGGCAACGGTTAGATTTTGATTTCCTAGTTGGTTGCGGGATTAGTTTATGTAGAAAGTAAATGTTTTAATTTTTATAGCTAAGCCTTTTCTATACTTAAATATTTCTACATAGATAAAAAATGAAAATGTGCAAAATAAAGAACCGCTACCGGTTCTTTAT
>NZ_JBALMG010000264.1:0-2956 GCF_036963225.1 Bacillus sp. JJ783
TAGCTTGATAGCGATGTGATGCTATCCCTAAAGGGAAAAATTAATACCTTTTTACAAATAACAGGAAATGATATTACACCTTGTTGGAGTAAATCCCCCTTCACTTCCTCTATTTAATTCTTTGGTAAGGATATATTTTCCTGATGATAATCATAACCTATATCAGAATTTCATTTATTATAGGAAAATTCCAAAAGGGGTGAATGTGATGGGTTTCCCGCCTCAACAACAAAGTAAACCTGGCATTGAATCATTAAATGATACCTAGACCTATATTTGATAACCCCAATTACAAACCAGCCGGTAAACTTATAAATAAGGTAGCGCTTATAACTGGTGGGGATAGTGGAATTGGGAGGGCTGTCGCTGTAGCCTTCGCGAAAGAGGGTGCAGACATAGCAATCTCATACCTAAATGAGCATAGTGATGCAAAAGAAACGGAGTTCTATGTTAAAAAGTATGGCCGTAGTTGCATTACCATTCCAGGTGATATTGGGTATGAGCAGCATTGCCAACAAGCTGTAATGCAGACAATTCACCAATTTGGTCGTATTGACATTTTGGTGAATAATGCCGGTGTACTATACATAAGGAACAGTCTACTTGATGTAGATTCTAACCAACGAACAAGTACCTTTCACACAAATGTTTTTTCTCAGTTTATTTTGACGAAAGCTGCTTTGCCATATATGAATTCAGGGAGCTCCATAATAAATACAACATCCCTTAGTGCCTATCATGGAGATCAAGATGCAATTGACTACGCGGCATCTAAAGGAGCCATTGTTTCCTTTATACGTTCGCTGTCATCGTCACTGGCAACGCAAGGGATCCGAGTTAATGGTGTGGCCCCAGGACCAATTTGGACTCCATTAATTCCATCTTCCTTGCCACCAGAATGGCTTGCCACATTTGGAGACCATGTTCCTATGAAGCGAGCCGGTCAACCGTTTGAAGTGGCACCTGCTTATGTATTCTTGGCATCCGAAGATGCATCTTACATATCAGGACAAATTCTGCACGTGAATGGTGGGGAAATTATAAACGGTTAACTATTTAACAAAAAATTACTTATAAATGAATTTGTATTATATTGGCTTAAGTATTATGGAATTAAAATTATAAAAAAACAAAATACCGTTTAACCACCCTGTAACCACTCATATAAGATTTAATTCATATCGATACCTATGGCATTGATATGAATTTTCAAAATACTTACAAAGAAATCTAAGAGGTCATTTTTTTAGATTCACAATCATTATTTTGAAGTTTATGTAAAAAAAAGAAAAAGAATCCATTTTCTGAAAATGGATTCTTTTTTTATTACTTCTTTAACTTAGTGTAATCTATATTCTCCTGTTAATTGTTCCTCGGCCATTCGAACTAAGCGTTTTGTAATTTCTCCACCGACAGAACCATTTGCACGCGATGATGTATCAGGTCCAAGTGTGACTCCTAATTCGCGAGCAATTTCATACTTCATTTGCTCAATAGCACTTGCAGCAACTGAAATAAGAACTTCATTTGCATTATTTTCGTGTCTTTGAATATTCATCATTGCACCTCCATTATATTTGTATATAACATGTGCTTAATTATGATATTTATACATGAGTTAACTATTTTCTTCTATTTTATTCATTGCAACATATCCGCAAAGGAAGTACCTACATTATTCTTCCGTTTCATATGCTTCTCTAAATAGATTTTTGTTGTTTGGATATTCTCATGCCCCAGCGTTTGCATTAAATGATATAAATCTGCATTTCCTTGCTCTACCGCCATAATTGCAAAAGCATGACGGAACGTATGCGCTGTTACTGGATTTTCACGATATTTTAGAAACTCTAAATTTGTCTTTTTTATCATATCTGTTACTTGGTTCGATAACGTTTTTGAATTATAAAAGTTCCCTCTTTGGTTTACAAATAAAGGACTTTCATCTCCTCGATCTAATATCGTTTGGAACCCTCTTCTTCGTCTCATTTCACAAATACATTGGTATAAATGCTCTGAAATGAAAAGTTCACGCACTTTATCCCCTTTTCCAGTGACTTTTAACCAGTACTTTCCGTCATAATGTAAACCTTTCACTCTCGCGGTGCACAATTCTTGAATTCTTGCACCGGTACTTGCTAGAGCTAGTAAAATTGTATAGTTTACTAAATGCCCTCTTTCTTTATAAAACCCTAAAATTTTCATAACTTCATCATAAGATAGGTCCCGATTCGGCCGATTCTGTTCATTTACATTTGCACGCTGCAGTTCTTCATGAAGGGGTTTTTCGATATAAGCAAATACATGAAGGTGTTTCAAAAAAGAACGAATGAGTACTGTTTTCTTGGCAAGTGTTGCGACTGCATATGTATCACCATTCCTACCGTTCTCTACCTGTTTCAACCAGGAATTATATTTCCGGATATGCCAAGGTTGCAATGTTTTCAATAAAGAGTCATTATGCTGTACCTCTTCCCCATTCAATTCGAACTCTTCTGCATGCTGAACCATGCACTGACAAAATGACAAGATTTCAGACACATAACTCTTTTTTGTATCTTCTTTTCTATTCTTCTTCTCATCCATATCTTTTTGTAAATGTACGAAATGATAAATGACTTCCAGATCACTTAAATACGTATATTTACTCTCTCCCTCTTTTTCTGCAACCTCCATCTTCTCTTCCACCTTATCTACATAACGATTGTTATGCAGGAATGGAACGATATCTCTTATATTCTCTAAATATGTATCTATATATTCATTCTGATTATTTATAATAGGTAAGTTTTCTCTTCCACTTTTATTATCCATATTTCAAATTCACCTCTCCTATTAAAGATTATGAATATAATACTCTTTATTAACTATACTTATCATTTTATTTCACTTCTAACAATTATACAAATGATAAATCATATTCTTCCCGTAAGAATGCTACATTCTTCTCTATTTA
>NZ_JBALMG010000265.1:0-1724 GCF_036963225.1 Bacillus sp. JJ783
TGAATCATTTGCTTTAATTCAGTTATTCGAACAGTCGGCTCATAAGGATTTGTAGAATAGGAGCCTTCTGGGACGTTGAAATTTTTCGGGTCATATCCCCAGTTATATTGTGGTTCATTTAAAGTTTCTTCATTTACCGAGGCATAATCAAATAGCGGTAAAAACTGAACGTGAGTAACACCAAGATCTTTCATATGATCAAGTCCTGTTTTAACACCTTCAGGACCTTTTGTTCCTTTTTCTGTTACCCCTAAATATTTTCCTTTTTGCTTAATACCACTTTCAGGTTGGATGGAAAGATCGCGTACATGCAATTCATAAATAATAGCATCTTCCGGATTTTTAAATTTTGGTTTTTTGTTTGCTTTCCATTTTTTCGGATTTGTTTCTTCTAAATCAACAACTGCACCTTTATCTCCATTTACAGAAGCAGCACGCACATACGGATCAACCGCTTCAGTCCACTTATCCCCAATTTTCACCTTATACGTATAAAAGAGACCTTTTTGGTTCCCTTTAAGTTCTGCTTTCCAAGTTCCCTTTTCACCTTGTTGCATGTTTATTTCAGTACCTATTTTATCGCTCCATTTTTTATATGTAACTAACTTCGCTTCACTCGCAGTAGGAGCCCATAAACGGAACTTTGTATGTTGCGGAGTATATATATTCCCTAAATCATTACCACCATAATAAAATAAATTATCAAATTCCTCGCTACGAATGACTTTACCGATTTCAATATTCGCATCAGCTAAGTTTGCTATTTTAACTTTGTATGTTTGTTTTAAATCAATTTTCTGTTCCGTAATTATTTTAATCTTATTAGTAATATCTCCACTATTTGTATCATAAGGACTAATTCCCTTAATTTTAACGCCTTCAATTTCAATTTTCTGTTCCTTAATATTAAACGGAATATTAGTATTTATAGTGATTTCATTAAAACTATCAATAGTAGCTTTTTGAATAGAGAGATCCGAAGAAGGCTTAGAATCATATACTTTTTCATCACCCGAAAGGATCCATACTTCAGCACGACCATCCCTTATATTTTCAACCCAGTGATCACCTCCATCTTTTTCCCATTCATTGGTACGAACTATAAATCCTACACGATTATAGTCACCATCTATTTTTATCTTAGCGTATTTTCCAAATTCATCTTCACCAGTAAATTCATAAGATTTACCGTTTGCATTTTCTCCCCATACCCAAAGATTCCAGTCTTTTGTATTTCCAGATTTCTCTTTGTAATGAATGATAACTTCAGTTGTTTTCGAATTTGAAACTGCCTTCACACTCTGAAAAGAGAAAACAGATGATAACATAAAGATTATGGTAAGAAATAAAAATGATTTGTTAATTAATCTTTTTGTCATTTGCACCACATACACCCTTTCTTTAAATAGTACGAGCGATTTATTATGCTCGTACTAAATTACACTGCTTAAATTAATGTAGAAATCTCTTTTACTTCACCCCCATATTGACTATTTTCACGTATGTATTTCAATGATCTTTTAATACGAAAACGTTTGCATTAATGCTTAAAAAAATAGATTTGTTTTTGCCTTCATATATTTGTAAATACTAAAAGATCAAGGAAATCATTTTAAAGCAATCGTTTGTTATCGCTTTCATTCTATAGCACTTTCTATTAAGAGGTCAATATATTATTAATTTTCTGTTTTTATACATTTTAAACCTTATATATTTTTCGCAAC
>NZ_JBALMG010000266.1:0-1848 GCF_036963225.1 Bacillus sp. JJ783
TAGAAAAAAGTTTGATTAATAAAGTTCCACTAACATTGATTTTACTGCAAAAAAATCTTATTTTGAATAAAGTTGAACTGAACCCCGAAATTGTTAATTCACTATCGTCTAATAGGGGTCACCATACATGCCCATCAACTTAAGAAAAAGAAATGCCCCCAAAACGAAAAAATGAGCGGCTTCTCAGAATAACTATCTGTAGAGAAAGAAAATTTTAATTTAGGGGGATATGAAAATATTAGCTTGATGGTGATGTGATGCTATCCCACATCCATCAACTTAAGAATAGTAGGAACTCTTAATAATTTAAAACTATATTTAATATAAAATAATGGTATAATAGCAACCTCAATATTTATTGAATAGAACCTAACTGATACGCTATACTCTATTCCCTGAAGCCTTAATTTCAAAAATTAACCAGATAGAGAATATAATTTCTAAAGATATCATAACGATTGACACTATGACCGGACTAAAAATGATTCCTACTATCAAAGATGTTAAAGAAACAACTATAGCCATTACAAAGTATGCTTTAGATTTATATAGCCACCCAAAAGGTAATAAATGTGCTCCAAATATTATGGCTAATACCATAACCATTTTTTCAGGAACTGCTTGATAAATCCACATTGCAATTAAAATATATAGAAGTTGATTACAAGAAAATATTATTCCTAAAGTGTTTAACGGATTATCTTTAGTTGAAAATTCTGCTTTAATTAATTTAGATATTACAAAAGCAATTGGCAGAAGCGATGCAGTAAAACAAAATGTTAATAAATTCTTTGTTAATACCTCTTTTATCGGAAGTAACCATACGGTTAAGACAGAACTCCAAATAATTATTGAAGCAAGAATAAAATGTAACCCCCGTTTACCTCTTATAGCTATATTATCTCTTGATTTATCTAATTCCAAAAACTCATCTCCTTTTAATATCATTTAAATATGTTAATTATACATTATTACGATTGTTTTTGGAATTTTTTCCAACTCCCTACTTCCTTCTACAGGTAATTGATGACGTATAACGAAAAACATATATCGATATGACTCTTCAGCAAATAAAGACAATTCTTGCTTTTAACCTTAAGAATAGCCTAAATGCTTAAGGTGATGGATGTGTGATGCTATCCCATCGCCATCAAGCTAAAGAATCAAAATCCCCCCAAAACGAAAATTCTATCCATTGTTGTCTATTGATAATGATGCGTTATGTTCACTTTACATGTATAGAACATACATTTTTTATAAAAATTAAGACACTGGTACAAGAGACAGATTCTTTTTTACATTTAATATACTAAATGCAAAAAAGGAGCTTGATTATTTATGCCATCAAAAAATAGAAATTGTTTTAATCCTTGTGAATTTCCTTATTCATTATTTCCTTGTGCATTTCCTTGTGAATTTCCAGAGCCTATAAAACCAATAGACCCTACCAAATTTGATTATATCGTGATTGGTGCCGGAACTGCTGGAGGGGTAATCGCCAAAGAATTAACGGATGACAAAAGTACTTCTGTACTAGTGCTAGAAGCAGGAACAAATATGACGAATGAGCTAAGTAACCCTAGCGTTCTTGCCGCCATTAATACAACCCGAGGTAACAGGTTTAGCTTTAATGTTACTTCTGAACTAGAATCAACTATTGCACGTACACTTATTGCAACAAATGGTCGCGCCATAGGGGGAAGTTCAGAAATTAGTGACATGTACGCCGTACGTGGGAGTAAAGAGTTGTATAACCAGTGGGCAAGTCTTGTTGGTAATCAATGGAGTTACGACAAGATTAGCTCCTTATTTGTAAAAAATGAAACCTATACAGGATCGACACAAGAC
>NZ_JBALMG010000267.1:0-2069 GCF_036963225.1 Bacillus sp. JJ783
ATATATATATTGATTTGATTTCTAGTAAACAAGAGGCTTCAATGAAAAAATCAGGAAAAGAAGATAGTTTTGTTATGACTATTAATGAAAACGCTTTGAAAATTGATTCAGAGAAGTTTTTATCATTATTATTTAAGGTTTCTGATGATTATAATGCAAATGTATTCAAATCTATTTATTCGGAAAAAAAATCAGTAGAATATGTTTATTTTACACATGATATAGATCTTTATTTTAAACCGTTTTTGCTGTTAGATGGAGTATTTCCAGATAATAAATCTGATGAATTTAATATTTCTACATCAAAGGATAAAAGTGTAACAGGTGAAATATTTTCTTATAAGGAAGAAAGTGATTTTAGTATTAAACCATTAAAATCGTTTCCTAAAGATAGATCAGTTGCCGGTGATTATATAGTTTCTTTAAAAGATAATAGTGAAATCGATTTTTTTATAGATAGATTACAGAGAGAGTTAGGCATAAAAATTAATTATTTTAGTTATGAGTATAACTCCGTTATTGATACATCATCTTGGTTAAAAATTATTCCTATTATTTTATTGTATGTTTTATCATTATTTATGATTATTTATTATTATTTTTTAGAATATAAAAATTCTGCTATTAGATTATTAAATGGTTATACACCTTTGAATATCTGGAAAAAATATTTTCTACAAATATTAAAATTGTATTTCTCAACTTTAATTATTTCTACTACTGTTGTTATGATTTTTATGATAATGAAAAAAATATTATTTAATTTATATTGGTTTAATACAATTATTGATTATTTGTTTTACCAATTTACAATTGGAATAATAGTTTGTTTTATTATGTCTCTTTTTTTTGCAAGAGTTGGAAACATTTCAATTTCTGTAAGTATAAAAAATAAAAAACCTTTAAAACAAATGCAAATTGTAAATGGTTTCGTGAAACTAATTTTTTCAGTAATTATATTATATTTACTTTTTGTTTCTTACAGTGCTTTTTTAGATTCCTATCGATATTATTATAAAAACGCAAATGAATGGAAACAAATGAAATCATATGGAGTTATGCCTACTAAAGCTCCTTTACCAAGTGGTGATAATCCTGAAACATTACTTGAAATTTTCGACAAAAAACACAAGTTATTCGAGTATACAAATGATAGGGGCGCCATTTTAGTACGATTTTCTGATATTTACAGAGCAAAACAGAATGGAAGAGAAGTTGAAGTTGATTCTGTTTATGAAGAAAAAACAATACTTATAAATAATAATTATTTAAAATTAAACCCAGTATATGGGGTGGACGAAAAGTTAATCGATATTAAAGAAGATGATGATAGCCTTACGGTGTTAGTCCCGGAAAAGTATAAAAAAGAAGAACAAGAATTAAGAAAATATTTCGAAGAAGAATATCATTTTCAAAAGTATGAAGTTAAAAATGAGTTTTTAAAAGAGGCTGGTAAAGAACTTCCTTTTAAAGAGAATATAGGGATAAATATAATTTGGATAAAGAATAATCAATCATTCTTCACTTTTTCTAATGATATCGCAACAGATACTAATAATCGTTTTTATGATGGTATTGCGATGGTATTAACTAATGCAAATGGTAATGAGGCTGCATGGTATGATACTGTTGTTGGAAATGATAGTTATTTTATAAAATTATCGGATAAAGAAGTACCATATAATACTATCAAGGATCAAATTAAAAATTTAGAATTACAAGAATATTATCCAGTACTTTATAATGCCTATGATCTTATTGAAGGTAGAATTCAAATGCATGTGGAAAGAGCATATCAATTTTTAATTGTTTTAGTTGTTGTTTTGTTAGGTTATTTGTTTATAAGTATGTTTACAACATTAAATTATTTAGAACAATATAAACTGAAACATACTATTAAGATAATACATGGTTATTCTTATTTTAAAAGACATAAGTTATATTTGATGTTTACTAATTTTGTTTGGTTTGTTTCAATATTGATTTTATGTATATTAGAGAAGTTTGATTTTATATATCTTGTCTTTGGTATCCTTTTTTTAGAGAATCTATTTATTTATTTATTGATT
>NZ_JBALMG010000268.1:0-186 GCF_036963225.1 Bacillus sp. JJ783
ATAATGATAAATAGTTTAAAATACAAAGAGGATTCGTGTTAAGTATTTTTATATTTTAATTGAAAAGGAAAGATAATAAGTGATAAAAAAAATACATCAATTTTTTGTGAATTTGCATCCAATATCATTTATATTAGTTATGGTAATTTTAAGCTATTTAATTACCAGACCATTTATTTTATTATT
>NZ_JBALMG010000268.1:328-729 GCF_036963225.1 Bacillus sp. JJ783
AGCTCCTATAGTAGAAACTTTAATTTTCCAAGTTTTTTTATTCTGGATTCTTCGTTGTATTCCCTGGATTCGTGAACATGATTTATTAATAATTTTAATTGCAGCATTAATGTTTGGTTTATATCATCCATTTGGGATAACTTATATAATATGTATTACAGTAACAGGAATTCTTTATAATTATGCTTATTTGATTTATTATAAAAAAAATGAAAAAGTACATGTTACAGTATCTGCATTTGGGATTGTGTTTTGGATACATGAGGTAGATAATATAATTTCTCTTACAATACAAAATCTGTTTTTTTAATAAATTAGGCCTAATAGGGGTATCATCACATCGCCATCAAGCCAAGAAAATTGGTCGCCCCCAAAATGCTAAAAACAAGTCAATAATTTTT
>NZ_JBALMG010000268.1:869-1077 GCF_036963225.1 Bacillus sp. JJ783
ATATTATAATTTATTATATAGAAAATATATAAGAAACGGAGAATTATCATGCTCAATATAGATATTAATCGCTTAACTGATATTTGTTTAGAATATCAACAGTCTAGATTTTATGTTGGCAGAATACCTGATGATTTCTTGTCAATTGCAAAAAAGCGTTTCTCTATACCAAAGGATGATCAGATTATTGCTTTTTTAAGTTGTAATT
>NZ_JBALMG010000269.1:0-1017 GCF_036963225.1 Bacillus sp. JJ783
ACAATAAAAAAGGGAGAAAAAGGACATTATTAATCAAGCCCTTTTTATACTCCCTTTATCTTTCAATCTAATTAAATTGCAAACAAACTATTGAACATCATAATATGATCTATAAGTACTTAATTTAGAATAATATAATGTTTCAGCAATGGCTGGTGTCCCTGCCTTTACCCATCCACTATACTTATAATTACCATTAGCCATAGCTGTTGCTTTATGTGTTCGAGAACTATGTCTATAATCGGAATATTGAGATAAATTCAACTTCCAATTCATATTTTGACCTTTACACCACTTTCCACCATCTACATCAAGACATACACCTGAACGTGGCATTGGTGTATTTTCACTAATAACAGGTTGTTCCCCAGATTCAATAGTTGTAAAACCATGTTCTGTATAAATTATATTTGGTGAAGAAGATGTTTTTTCTTCTGCTGCAAAACTTGTCATTGGTGAAACTAATACCGCACCACATAAACCTAAAGATAATATCCCCTTACCTAAAAACCCCTTACGTGACATAAAATCTCCTCATTCCTCTAAAATATTTTACTAGTTATAACTAGCACAAAAACAAAATTAACACAATTAGCCAAAAGAGTCAATGATTTACATTTATAGATTAATAAATTAAAATAAAGATAAATTTTAAAATTCACATATTAAACAACAAAAAATCCATATAATACGTTTGAACAATCGTTTTTTTACAATTTCAGGATAATCTGTAGATAATTATAATATAAAAATAAATAAAAGCAAGCGTTTCTATTCTTTTAAAAACAACCAAAAGGGAGAAAAAATGAAAAAAATCCTTATATTTATTCTTATCACAATGTCAATTTTAGTTTTAATATTTTTAATAACAACAAAAAAAGACTCCAAAAAAAGTACTACAAACTACTATCAAAACGAAATCAAAACAAATGAATTACAAAATAATATTCTAAAACAAGATGAAAAATTCGTTTATTTCTATCAAACAAATTGTCATTACTGTAAAAAAGTCTCTCC